>DASTKA010000725.1:0-2660 GCA_035716165.1 Mycobacterium sp.
AGGACCACGTCGACGGTGTCCGTCTTGGCGGTGAGCATCACGATCGGCACACCGGAGTCGGCGCGCAACACCCGGCACACGTCGATGCCGTTCATGCCGGGCAGCATCAGGTCCAACAACACCAAGTCGGGGCGCAGTTCGCGCACCGCAGTCAGGGCCTGGGTGCCGTCACCGATGACCGCAGTGTCGAAACCCTCCCCACGCAGCACGATGGTGAGCATCTCGGCGAGCGAAGCGTCGTCATCGACGACCAAAATCCTTTGCCTCATGCAGTCCATGGTGTCACCAGATCGGTATAAAGCTCGGGCGCCACACGGGCGTTTCTTCTTCGAAACGGCCGAAACGTGACAAATCTGTGCTAGCTGGCGGCCAAATCGGCGGCCAACCGCCGCGGATCGACGTCCGCGTCGACCACCAGCCACGGGCCACCCCAGCCCGCGGCGGCCAGTTCGGCGTAGACCGCGCCGGTGCGTTGCTGCAGCCCGTCGTCGCGTTCGTAGCTGTCGCGGGCCCGGCCCGGATCGGAGTCGGCCCGGCTGCGGGCGCGCCGCCCGGCCAGCTCCGCCGGCACCGCGAGCAGCACCTGCCAGTCGGGGGCGGGCAACCCGAGGCGCCGGTATTCCAGCGCGTGTATCCATTCCACCGCCGGCCCGCCCGCGTCCTGGTGCAGGCGGGCGGCGGTGTAGGCCGCATTGGAGGCGACGTAGCGATCCATGATCACCACGTCGTGCTCGCGGCGCAGCGCCTCGACGTCGCCGATCGCCCCGGCGCGGTCCAGGGCGAAGAGCATCGCCATCGCGTAGGCCGACGACGCGAGATCCCCGTGGTCGCCGTGCAGGGCCTCGGCCGCGATGTCGGCGGTCACCGACTGCCCGTACCGCGGGAAGGCCAGCATGGCCACCGACTTGCCGTCCGCCTCGAAGAGGTTGCGCAGCTTGTCGGTCAGAGTCCGCTTGCCGGCGCCGTCAATGCCTTCGATCGCGATCAGCACGGCGCGAGCCTAGCGGTCAGGCGGCTCAGTACCGGTAGTGGTCGGCCTTGTACGGGCCGTCGACGTCGACGCCGATGTACTCGGCCTGCTCCTTGGTCAGCTTGGTCAGCTGGCCACCCAGCGCCTCCACGTGGATGCGGGCCACCTTCTCGTCGAGGTGCTTGGGCAGTCGGTAGACCTCGTTGTCGTACTCGTCGTTCTTCGTCCACAGCTCGATCTGCGCGATGACCTGGTTGGAGAAGCTGTTGCTCATCACGAACGACGGGTGGCCCGTGGCGTTACCCAGGTTCAGCAACCGGCCCTCGGACAGCAGGATGATCGACTTGCCGGTGTCCGGGAACGTCCACAGGTCGACCTGCGGGCGGATGTTGGTCTTGGTGGCGCCCGACTTTTCCAGGCGAGCGACCTGGATCTCGTTGTCGAAGTGCCCGATGTTGCCCAGGATCGCCTTGTCCTTCATCGCCTTCATGTGCTCGAGGGTGATGATGTCCTTGTTGCCGGTGGTGGTGATGATGATGTCGGCCTCGCCGATCACGTCCTCCACCCGCTTGACGTCGAAGCCCTCCATCAGCGCCTGCAGGGCGTTGATCGGGTCGATCTCGGTGACGGTCACTCGCGCGCCCTGGCCCGCCACGGACTCGGCGGAACCCTTCCCGACGTCGCCGTAGCCACAAATGAGGACCTTCTTACCGCCGATCAGCACGTCGGTCCCGCGGTTGATGCCGTCAATCAGCGAGTGCCGGCAGCCGTACTTGTTGTCGAACTTGCTCTTGGTGACCGAGTCGTTGACGTTGATCGCCGGGAACGCCAGGTCTCCGGCGGCGGCGAACTGGTAGAGCCGCAGCACGCCGGTGGTGGTCTCCTCGGACACGCCCTTGATCGACGCGGCGATCTTGGTCCACTTGTCCTTGTCGGTCTCGAAGCGCTTACGCAGCAGGCTGAGGAACACCCGGTGCTCGGTCGAGTCGTCTTCCTCGTCCGGCGGCACCACGCCGGCCTTCTCGTACTGCGCGCCACGCAGCACCAGCATGGTGGCGTCACCACCGTCGTCCAGGATCATGTTGGCCGGTTCGTCAGGCCAGGTCAGCACCTGCTCGGCCGCCCACCAGTACTCCTCGAGCGTCTCGCCCTTCCAGGCGTACACCGGAACGCCCTTAGGCTCCTCCGGGGTGCCGTGCGGGCCGACGACCACCGCCGCGGCGGCGTGGTCCTGGGTGGAGAAGATGTTGCAGGACGCCCAGCGCACCTCGGCGCCCAGCGCGACGAGGGTCTCGATCAGCACCGCGGTCTGCACGGTCATGTGCAGCGAACCGGAGATGCGCGCACCCTTGAGTGGCTGCACGTCGTGGTACTCACGGCGCAGCGACATCAGACCCGGCATCTCCTGCTCGGAGAGCTCGATGTCCCGGCGACCGTAATCCGCCAACGACAAATCGGCGACCTTGAAATCGATCCCGTTTCGAACGTCGGGGGTGAGGGCGTTTTCGGTCGTCGTCATAACGTGTTCTTCCTTTTTCGGCTCGCTCGGATGGATCCAAGCGGTAATTAGCTTAGGTATGTTCTTGCGCCACTGTAGTCGCGGGCGGGCGCGCCGCTCGGTTCAGGGAAGGGCTCAGGGAAGGTTGACGACGCCGTGACGCTCGGCGAACGGAGTCATCAACCGGGCCAG
>DASTKA010000726.1:0-6158 GCA_035716165.1 Mycobacterium sp.
CGTGGAATCACGCCGCAACTGCTGGCAGGACATCGACAAGAAGGGCAACCTGCTGCGGCGCACCATGGGGATCGCCTCGCTCGGCGGTGCGACCCTGGACAACGAAGAGAACTACCTGATCAAGAAACTCTTCACCGCCGCCGGTGCCATACAAATCGAGAACCAAGCTCGTATTTGACACAGCGCAACGGTTCCCGGTCTGGGAGTCTCCTTCGGGCGCGGCGGCGCCACCCAATCACTGCAAGACATGGCCAATGCCGACTGCATCGTCATCCAGGGCTCGAACATGGCCGAATGCCACCCGGTCGGGTTCCAGTGGGTGGAAGAGGCCAGGGCCCGCGGCGCGCGGGTGATCCATGTCGACCCGCGCTTCACCCGCACCTCGGCGGTCGCAGATCGGCACATCCCGATCCGCGCCGGTTCGGACGTCGTGTTGCTCGGCGCGCTGATCAACCACGTCCTGGCGAACGACCTGTGGTTCAAGGAGTACGTCCTCGCCTACACCAACGCCGCCACCCTGATCAACGAAGACTATAGGGACACAGAGGATCTCGGCGGTCTGTTCTCCGGGTTCGACCCCGAAAGCGGGCAGTACGACACCTCGAGCTGGGCCTACGAGGAGCGGGGTAACGGCCAGATCGAGTCCCCCGGAGGCGGTCACACGCACGGTGTCACGGCTTCCGAGAGCGGGACCGGGCACCAGTATGGCAGCGGCGGCCCGCCGCTGGCCCATGCCAAGGTGAAGCGTGACGAAACCCTGCAGCACCCGCGGACCGTCTTCCAGATCGTCAAGCGCCATTACGCCCGCTATACCCCGGAGATGGTCAGGGACGTCTGCGGTATCAGCCGCGAGGATTTCGACTACCTGGCGCAATCCATCGTGGAGAACTCCGGGCGCGAGCGCACCACCTGCTTCGCCTACGCCGTCGGCTGGACTCAGCACACCCTCGGCGCCCAATTCATCCGCACCGCAACGATTCTGCAACTGCTGACCGGCAACGTCGGGCGCCCGGGCAGCGGCATCATGGCGCTGCGCGGCCACGCCACTATCCAGGGCTCCACCGACATTCCCACGCTGTTCAACCTGCTGCCCGGCTACCTGCCGATGCCGAAGGCGGGCATGCACGACACGCTGGCCGATTACCTCGAGACAGTCGGCTCCAAGCAGCAGAAAGGTTTCTGGGCCGAATCCGATGCCTATGCCGTCAGCCTGCTCAAGGCGTGGTGGGGCGATGCGGCCACCGCGGACAACGACTGGGCCTACGACTATCTGCCGCGGCTGTCCGGGGCGCACGGCACCTATCAGACCGTGATGGGAATGCTGGACGACGAGGTCGAGGGTTACTTCCTGCTCGGGCAGAACCCCGCCGTCGGTTCGGCTCACGGCCGCATGCAGCGCCTGGGCATGTCGCACCTCAAGTGGCTGGTGGTTCGCGACTTCAACCTCATCGAATCGGCGACCTGGTGGAAGGACGGCCCGGAGATCTCGTCGGGTGAACTCAAGACCGAGGACATCGAGACCGAGGTGTTCTTCCTGCCCGCCGCAACGCATGTCGAGAAAGCGGGATCCTTCACCCAGACCCAGCGTCTGGTGCAGTGGCGCCACAAGGCCGTCGAGGCGCCGGGCCAGTGCCAGAGCGAGTTGCAGTTCTTCTACGAACTCGGCAAGCGGATCCGGCAACGGCTGGCCGGCTCGACCGACGAGCGTGACCGGCCCCTGCTGGACCTCACGTGGGACTACCCGACCGACGAAAACGGCGAACCCGACGGCGAGGCGGTGCTGGCCGAGGTCAACGGGTACCGGGTCGGGGGCGCCGACACCGGTAAACCCTTGACGTCCTACACGGAGCTGCGCGCCGACGGGTCGACCGCCGCGGGCTGCTGGATCTACACCGGGGTGTACGCGAACGCCGTCAACCATGCCGCGCGCCGGGTGCCGCACGGCGGCGAGTCGCCGAGCCAGCATGAGTGGGGCTGGGCGTGGCCCGACGACCGGCGGGTGCTCTACAACCGCGCGTCGGCCGACCCGGAGGGCAAGCCGTGGAGCGAACGCAAGAAGTACGTGTGGTGGGACGAGGCCCAGGGCCGGTGGGTGGGCTACGACGTGCCGGACTTCGTAATCGACCGGGCGCCCGGCAGCCGGCCCGCCCCGGACCTCGGCGGTGCGGACGCCCTGGCCGGGGACGACCCGTTCATCATGCAGGCCGACGGAAAGGGCTGGCTGTTCGCGCCGAAGGGGGTGATCGACGGGCCGTTGCCCACGCATTACGAGCCGCAGGAGTCGCCGGTCATCAATGCGCTTTATCCGCAGCAGCGAAATCCTGCACGAATCACCTTCCCGCGCAAGGACAATCTGAGCGCACCCAGCGGCGGCGATGCCGGGGCCGAGGTCTACCCCTACGTCTTCACGACCTACCGGCTCACCGAACATCACACCGCGGGCGGCATGAGCCGGTGGCTGCCCTACCTCTCGGAGCTGCAACCGGAGATGTTCTGCGAGGTGTCGCCGGAACTTGCGGCCGAGCGCGGCCTCGAGCCCTACGGGTGGGCCACCATCGTCTCGCCCCGCGCCGCGATCGAAGCCCGCGTGCTGGTCACCAAGCGAGTGACTCCGCTGATCGTCAACGGCCACACCGTGCACCAGATCGGGCTGCCGTACCACTGGGGCGTCGGCAGCGACGCGATGGTCAGCGGGGACGCGGCCAACGACCTCATCGGCGTGACGCTCGACCCCAACGAGCAGATCCAGGAGTCAAAGGCCGGGTCGTGCGACATCCGTCCGGGCCGCCGTCCAGAGGGCGAGGAGTTGCTGCGGCTGATCGCCGAATACCAGTCTCGCTCGGGCGCCACCATCGAGACAGACAATGTGCGCGTCGACGATGCAGTCTGGGACATCGTCGGACGCGACGACGAGAGGAGGGGTGATGGGTCAGCTGATCGGGCCGACTGATCCGGCCACCGATGCCGGCTGGGCGGATCGCAAGCCGCGCAAGGGATTCTTCACCGACACGTCGATCTGCATCGGCTGCAAGGCCTGCGAGGTCGCCTGCAAGGAATGGAACCGCAACCCCCGCGACGGCGACCTCGAGCTGCTGGGGTCGTCGTACGACAACACCGGCGCGCTGGGCGCCAGCACCTGGCGGCATGTGGCCTTCATCGAGCAGGACCGCGAACGCATCGAAGAGGCACGAGAGTCCGGCCGCGCGCTGATCAATCTGGGCATGCCTGCGCTGCCCGGCTCCTCGAGAACCGTTGACAGCGAACCGGTTTCCCAGCCGATGTACACGCCTGAATTCCGCTGGCTGATGTCGTCGGACGTGTGCAAGCATTGCACGCACGCCGGCTGCCTTGACGTCTGCCCGACGGGCGCGTTGTTCCGCACCGAGTTCGGCACGGTGGTGGTGCAGCACGACGTCTGCAACGGCTGCGGAACCTGCGTGGCGGGGTGCCCGTTCGGCGTGGTCGAGCGCCGCAGTGACGGCACGTATGCGACGCCCGTGGAACGCCCGGGCCGGCCGAAGGAGGAGTTCGTCACTGGCGTGGCCCAGAAGTGCACGCTCTGCTACGACCGCTTGGTCGACGACCAGGTGCCGGCGTGCGCCCAGACCTGCCCGACCACGTCCATCAAGTTCGGCGACCACGACGATCTGGTGGAACAGGCGCGCGAGCGGGTCGCGCAGCTTCATGCCGAGGGGCGCACCGAGGCAAGGCTTTACGGCGCCAATGAGAACGACGGCGTCGGTGGCACGGGGTCGGTGTTCTTGTTGCTCGACGAGCCGGAGGTCTACGGGCTGCCACCTGACCCGCGAGTGTGCACGGCCGACCTGCCGACGATGTTCAAGCGCGCCGGCATGGCCGCGGCCGGCATGGTCGGTGCGGTCGCATGGGCATTCTGGAAGAGCAGATGAGCACCTCGGAATTCGACAGCTTCCGTCCGCCGGAACCCGGCAGGCGCCGCAAAGGCAAACGCGCGGGCAGGCGCGGCGGCGCGGACGGCTCGCGCGAGATGCCGATGGTCCCCGACGCCGAGTTCACCTCGTATTACGGACGTCCGGTGGTCAAGCCCGCGCCCTGGGGACACGAAGTCGCCGCATACCTGTTCTTGGGAGGCGTCGCCGGTGGATCCGGCCTGCTTGCGGCCGGTGCCCAGCTCACCGGGCGAAACACGTTGCGCCGCAACACGAGGCTGTCGGCCCTGATCGCGGTGGCCCTGGGCGCGGTCGCCCTGGTGAAGGACCTGGGCCGGCCCGAGCGCTTCGTCAACATGCTGCGGACGGTCAAGCTGACCTCGCCGATGAGCATCGGCTCGTGGATTCTCAGCCTGTTCTCCGCCGGCATCGGAGTCGCCGCGGCCGCCGAGGTCGACCAGATGACCGGTGAGCGAATCCCCTTGGGCCCGTTGCGGCCCGTGCTGCGCGCCGTGGAGGGACCGGCCGGGTTGGAGGCCGCCGTCTTCGCGGCACCGCTGGCCGTCTACACAGCGGTCCTGCTTACCGACACCGCGACCCCGACCTGGAACGCCGCGTATCGGGACCTGCCGTTCGTGTTCGTCAGCTCGGCGAGTCTGGCCGCGTCGGGATTGGCGATGATTACCACCCCGGTCGCCGAGGCCGGCCCCGCCCGCAAGCTGGCGGTCATCGGCGCGGTCGGTGACCTGATCTCCGCCAGGTTCACCGAGTACCGGATGGACCCGGTGACCAGGGAACCGCTACATCACGGCACGCCCGGCCGGCTGCTGACGGCCAGCGAATGGCTAGCCGCCGCAGGCGGTTTGGGTGCTCTGCTGGGCGGGCGGCACCGCGGTGTCGCCGCCCTGTCCGGCCTGGCGTTGCTGACCGCGTCGGCGATGCTGAGGTTCGGATTCTTCGAGGCGGGCAAGGAATCGACCGGCGACCCCCGCTACACGATCGAGCCGCAGAAGCGCAGGCTCGCCGCCCGGCGGGCGGCCGGCATCACCGGGGATTCCATCACCACCGCGGACTGAGCGCATGCGGGCGCGAAGCCGCGCAGCACCCGTGCGTCGTTTGCGCCCCGGGTAGCGGGGTACTCCGTCATGCATGACCAATTTTGGCTACACTTTGATGACCGAGCAGAGTGGACCCAAAGACCTTGTCCAATATGCCGTTTCGGCCGAAGAGCGCGGATTCGACTTCCACGTGTGCAGTGACCACTTTTCGCCGTGGCTCACCTCGCAAGGACACGCGCCGAACGCCTGGGCGGTGTTGGGTGCGGTCGCGCAGGCCACCGAGCGGGTCGACCTTTACACCTATGTGACGTGTCCGACGATGCGGTATCACCCCGCCATCGTCGCCCAGCAGGCGGCCACCGTGCAGATCTTGTCCGACGGCCGGTTCACGTTGGGCCTGGGCAGCGGCGAAAACTTGAACGAACACGTCGTCGGCAAGGGCTGGCCGACCGTCACGCGCCGGCACGACATGCTGCGCGAGGCCATCAAGATCATCCGAGAGTTGTTCGGCGGGCAGCTGGTGGACTTCAGTGGCGACTATTTCCAGGTCGATTCGGCCCGGTTGTGGGACGTGCCCGACGTTCCGGTTGGCATCGGGGTCGCCGTCGGCGGCACCAAGGCGGTCGACAAATTCGCCAAGCTGGCCGATCACCTGATCGCGGTGGAGCCCGAGAAGGAACTGGTCGACGCCTGGCATGGTGCACGTCAGGCCGCCAATCTCGCGGGCGGCGGGCGGGTGATCGGCCAGATCCCGGTGTCGTGGGATCGCGACCGCGACACCGCGGTGAAACGTGCGCACGACCAATTCCGCTGGTTTGCCGGCGGCTGGAAGGTCAACGCCGACCTACCGACGCCGGCCGGCTTCGCCGGCGCGACCCAATACGTGCGCCCCGAAGACGTCGCCGAGACCATTCCCTGCGGCCCTGACCTCGACGCGATCGTCGAGGGCGTGCGGCCCTACTGGGAGGCCGGGTTCACTGACATCGCGCTCGTCCAGATCGGGGGAGAGTCTCAGGAAAGCTTCCTGACCGAAGCCGCCGAGCCTTTGCTCGCGGCGCTGCGCGACGCTGCAAACTGATCGCACGTTTGACCGCTTCCCGCCCGGGTATCCGCGTCGCAGGCGTGCGCAGCCAGCCAACGCGCGTCAGGTCGCTGCGCGCCGCCGGTGTCCAGATGTCCACAGCTTCCGGCA
>DASTKA010000727.1:0-5393 GCA_035716165.1 Mycobacterium sp.
CAGACAATCCCGTCGCCGAGGGTTCGTCCACTCTCACTACTGATCCGCCTTTCCGAGGGTCACCGGCACGGTCCGGCTGCCGCCACCAGCGGCGTCCTGGAACGTCAGAGATATCTTGTCGCCGGGCGCTTTGGATCGCACCGCCGCGACCAACGCGTCGGCGCTGTTGATCGGCCGATCGTCGACCTTGGTGACGACGACGTTCTTGGGGATGCCCGCGGATGCCGCCGCACCGCCCGAGACGACGTCGACGACCTTGGCGCCGGGGGTGCCCTTGTCGTTCATCACCTGTACGCCGAGCGATGCATGCGAGGCCTTGCCGGTGGCGATCAGTTCGTCGGCGATGCGCTTGGCCTGATCGACCGGAATCGCAAAGCCCAGACCGATCGAACCGCTCTGCGCATCCGGCGAATCGGCACCCAGGGTGGCGATGGCCGAGTTGACACCGACCAGCTGGCCGCTCATGTTGACCAGCGCGCCACCGGAGTTGCCGGGGTTGATCGCGGCGTCGGTCTGAATCGCGTCCAGCACCGTGTTCTGGTTGCCCGACTCACCGGTGGTGGACACCGGCCGGTTCAGCGCGCTGACGATGCCCGTGGTCACCGTGCCCGACAGGCCCAACGGCGAGCCGATCGCCACCACGGGCTGGCCGACGCGAAGGTCCGACGAGGAGCCCAGCGAGATGGGTGTCAGGCCGGACATGCCCTGCACGCGAATCACGGCGATATCGCTGGTGGGGTCCGCGCCGACCACCGTGAACGGTGCGGTGCGACCGTCAGAGAAGGTCACCGTCGTCTTCGCCGTTGGCGCGCCGCCACCGCCACCCGGGCCGCCGGGGACGCTGGGAGGCACGGGAGCATTGGGCGGCGCCCCGGAAGGGCCGCCGGGACCCTTGGGCGGTCCCCCCGCCGCAGCGGCGATCACATGGTTGTTGGTCAGGATGAGGCCGTCGGTGGACAGGACGATGCCGGAGCCCTCCTCGGACTGTCGCCCTATGTCGGTCTCGAGCATCACGACGCTGGGCACCACCTTGGAGGCGACTCCCTCGACGCTGCCCGGCGGCATGTTCGCGGCCGGAACGCTGGGCGCCGCCCCGATGATCCGCCCGCCGCCGTTCGTCGATGCGTGCGTGCCGAGCTCGACGGCCGTCGCCGCGGCACCGCCGATACCGGCCGAGACCACCGCGATGGCCAACGCACCGACGACCAATAAGCCTGTACGGGAACGCTTTTGGGGTTCCGGCGGGCCGGCCATCCCGGGCGGCATGCCGTGAATCGGGCCCGTAGCGGTCCCCGTCGGTATGGGGCCTACGCCGGTTCCCCCGGAGATCCGACCCGGCCCGGCGTTGCTGAAGGGTTCGTAGGGCGGACGGAACTGCGTCGTCGGCGACGACGAGGGCTGCGACCGATAGCGCCAGTCGTACTGCTGGTTGTACGGCTGCTGTTGTCCCGGGGCATAGCCGGAGGACCCCGCGTGCGTCGGTACGGGCGCAGGCTGATTCGGCGCGGGGGGGTATCCCGGCTGCTGCGGCGGTGGCGAATACCTCGGGTCATTCGTCATGTCGCTAAGTCGCTCTTCCTCTATCTCAGTGTTTTCGGCAAGTCGACGGCTGGGTTCAACAGTAGCCGCAGACCTACCTTGCCCGCGCGGACTGAGAGTCCACTGAGATAACGTTCGCTGATTCCCGAGAGTTCGCCTCATCGCCGGCCGCCGCTTGGGTGGGGCCGGTCGCGGCGTCTACCTGGTCGGTTTGCCGCTCGCCGGCGGCCTGGGAGTACGTCGAGGCGGGCAGGGGCCGGCCGGGCAGCAGCACATAGAAGGACGTACCCGGGGGCTGGCCGCCCGGAACCGTGTCCTCGACGCGCAGCAGTCCCCCGTGGTTCAGCACGACCTTTTTGACGATCGCGAGCCCAAGTCCGGAGCCCGGCATGGCGCGCGCCGTCGTCGAGCGGTAGAACCGCTCGAACACCAGGCGGCGCTCCTGCGGCGGAATGCCGGGACCGTGGTCGGCGATCACCAGCTCGGCGTGCGACGGGTCGAGCTGGCGCATCGTGACACGGACGTGCCCACCGGGCGGGCTCCACTTGGCGGCGTTGTCCAGCAGGTTCAGGACCGCGCGCGACAGGCCGGCGGCGTCGCCGTACATCTGCCACGGCGTCACGTCCACATCGAAGCGAATGTCGTTGCGGCGCCGCCTGACCCGCTCGAGGCTGCGATCGATGACCTCGGACACGTCGACGGGCTCGTGCACCACCTGGCCGGCGTCGTCACGGGTGAGATCCACCAAATCGCCTACCAGCGTTGACAATTCCTCGATCTGCGCGATGACATCTGTGCGCAGGTCAACCATCTCCTGCTCGGGTAGGCGCGGCGCCCCCGGTTCCATGGCAGCCATCAGCAGCTCGACGTTGGTTCGCAGCGACGTCAGCGGGGTGCGCAGCTCATGCCCGGCGTCGGTGACCAGCCGCGCCTGCCGCTCGCGGGACTCGGCGAGCGCGCGCAGCATCAGGTTGAAAGACTCGGTGAGCCTGGCCAATTCGTCGCTGCCGAACACGGGGATGGGTCTGAGGTCATCGGTGCGCGCCACCCGTTCGGCCGCTTCGGTCAGACGTGCCACCGGGCGCAGCCCGGCCCTGGTGACCATGCCGCCCGCCACCGCGGCGACCGCCACGCCGACACCGCCGACGATCAGCAGCACCCAGCGCAGCCTGTTCATCACCGCTTCGGTGGGCTTGAGGCTCTTCGAGATCAGCAACGAGGTGCCGTTCTGCAGGTGCACCGCAAGGATTCGCTGATCGCCCGCGGTGCGCCGCGACATGAACAAATCACCGTGGATGACCGCCTTTTCCGGCGCGCCGACCGGCAGGGTCTGACCCGGCTGCTGGGCGGTGTAGATGGCATGGCCCGGGTTCACCAGCATCGCGTTGACGTCGGAATAGGCGGTGCCTTCGATGGCTTTGCCCGGGTCGGCGGCCAGCGAGCCGCTGGCGATCAGCAGTTGCGCCCGGCTTTGCAGCTGGTTGTCGATGTCGCTGTACAGGGCCGCCGAAATCACGGCGTAGACGGCGAAGGCCATCAACACCACGACCATGGCGACCATCGACATCGCCAGCAGCATCACCCGCCACCGCAATGACAAGGAGGGTGTCGCGCGCAACGGTGGTCGCAGCGGTGGACGTGGAGTCCGGGGGAACCGGATCATCCGTGGACCCGGATCGTCACGGTGGCGTCTCCCGAAGGACGTACCCCACCCCGCGCACCGTGTGGATCAGCCGCGATTCACCATCGGCTTCGGTTTTGCGCCGCAGATAGCCCACGTACACCTCCAGCGCGTTGCCCGAGGTGGGAAAGTCGAACCCCCAGACCTCCTCGAGGATGCGGCTGCGGGTGAGCACCCGGCGCGGATTGGCGATCAACATTTCCAGCAACGCGAATTCGGTGCGGGTCAAGCTGATTCGGCGCTCTCCGCGGGTGACCTCGCGGGTCACCGGGTCCAGCGTCAGGTCGGAAAACGTCATCGCCACCGACTCGGCGTCGTCCTCCGGCTTGGTCCGGCGCAGCAGCGCGCGCATCCGGGCCAGCAGTTCTTCCAGGGCGAACGGCTTCGGCAGATAGTCATCGGCGCCGGCGTCCAGTCCGGCGACCCGCTCCGACACGGAATCGCGCGCGGTGAGCACCAGGATGGGCAGGTCGTCGCCGGTGCTGCGCAGCTGACGGCACACCTCGAGGCCGTCCAGGCGCGGCATCATCACATCAAGGACGAGCGCGTCGGGGCGATCGCTCGCGATCAGTTCGAGGGCTTCGACCCCGTCATGGGCCAACTCCACGGAGTAGCCGTTGAAGGACAACGACCTACGCAACGACTCGCGCACCGCGCGATCGTCGTCGACGACCAGTATTCGCACAGGCCCTAGTTTCGTCCCACCGCCTGAGACTGACCTGAGAGGCGCGCCGACTGCGGCGGTCGCAAGCGCGGCGGGGCCGGGCGCAGCGGGCCGCCGCCATCAGGACGAGCGGCGGCCGCAGGCGCGGCGGGACCGGGCGTGGCGGGCCGCCATCAAGGACTAGCTGTGATGTCCAGGGAGGTTGGTCAGTCGGGTGACTGGTGGCCGGCCTCCGATGGCGGAGTGGGCTCGGTGGTGATTGTAGGTGTGTAGCCAGCCGGGCAGGGTCGCGTTGCGGTGCTGTGTTGACTCGTAGAGCCGGGCGTAGGCCCAACCGTCGGCCAGGGTGCGGTGGAAACGCTCAATTTTGCCGTTGGTCTGAGGCCGGTAGGGGCGGGTTCGTGTGGCGGTGATGCGCAGTTGGGTGCAGGCATCGCGCCAGGCGTAGGACGTGTATGCCGGGCCGTTGTCGGACAGGACCCGTTCGACGGTGACGCCGTGGTCGGCGAACCACGCGACGGCGCGCTGCAGCACACTGATCGCGGTGGCTGCTTTCTCGTCGGCGCAGATCTCGGCATAGGCCATGCGGGAATGATCGTCGATGACGGTGTGCACGAACGCTATTCCGATCTTGGGGTGGGAGGCCTTCCCGCGCTGTCCAGTGTTTCGGGCGGTCTGACGGGCATTGCGTGCGCTCTGTTGGCGGCTCAGGAATTTGTGGCCGCCACCGTCGGGGATATTGGCGAATTTGGTGACATCGACGTGGATCAGCGAGCCGGGATAGTTGTGCTCGTAGCGGCGCAGCGGTTCGCCGGTGATCCGATCGATGTGGGAGAGTCGGTTGATCCGACATCGGGTCAGCACGGCGTGCACGGTCGAGGCCGGCACGGCGAGTTGACCAGAGATCTGGACCGGCCCCAGCCGCTTGCGCCACCGCAACTTCACGATTCGCCGCATCACCGCCAGGCTGGTTTTGGCCGGACTGCGATGCGGTCGCGAGCTGCGGTCGACCATGCCAGCGGCACCTTCGGCGCGGAAGCGGTCCGCCCATTTCTTGGCCGTTCGGGCAGCGACCATGAACATCTTGGCGGCCGCAGCGTAGGTCCAGCCCTGGTTGACAACGAGTTGAGCAAGCCGCAAACGAGCGCGCGGGGTCAAAGCAGCGTTAGCGTGGGACACGAAGGCCTCCTGATTGGTGAAGCGGTTCCTTGACAGCTCCACTTCACAACCGGAGGCCTTCACCTGTCACACAGGCTCACCGATACCAAACGGGACAACGTCCCTGGACATCACAACTAGCCAGCCACGTCGAGCAGCTGCTCATAGAAACCGCCGAAGCCGCGCGCGCGGTCGACGAGGTGGATCTCGAGGATCCAGTGGCAGATGCGCCCTCGCGGATCGGTACGGCGCATCGGCTTGGTCGACCCGGGCATGATGATCCACTCGACGCCGGGGCCGGCAATCTTCTTGTGCGGGAACTCGCCGATCAGATGGCCCGCGATCGGACTG
>DASTKA010000728.1:0-10871 GCA_035716165.1 Mycobacterium sp.
CGGACCACCGTCCATGCGGATCTGGACAGCCGCCACCGCGACCATCACCGCCGCCGTCACCAAGTGCACGACCGCGTCGGTGGTGTTGTTGGGAAAGCTGAAGACGAACGCGACCTGATGAGAGAAGAAGGCCCAGATGCCGGGCAGCGCACCGGCTATCGCGGCGAGCAGGAGATACAACACGGCCCACGACTTGCGGATCGCAAACACCAGACCTGGGGCGAACAAGGCCAGACCGGCGACGGCATGCCAGCCGTTGTAGTCCATTCCGAGTAGCTGCACGGTGGGGGCGGTGGGGCCGGTCGCGAAGCTGGGATTGAGGACGAGGCCGACCACCGCCTGAATGACATGAAAAACGCAGATGATCAGCAACCCGATTTGGGCGAAACTCCACCTCACATTGCACCTCCTTGTGCACGGCAGGATGGCCCTGATACTACGTTCGGTAGTAGACCCCTGCAAGGAGGGCAGTGGTTAGGCTGTGCCGTCCCGTTCGATCCAGCGGGTAAGCGCATCCTCGAGCGCGGTCGCGACGTCCACACCCGCGCTGTCGGCGGCCTGCTCGAACCGCTCGAGCAACTCGGTGCGGACTGAGGCGCCCAGTCGGGAGAACGGTGGCTTCGGCTTTGGCGGCAGGTCTACCGGCACGTGTCGCGCGACCGACGCGTCGATGATTTGGCGAAGTGCCGGTATCTCGACGAGCAATGTGTCGAGATCGTCGCGTTCGATGCGTAGTAACTCGGCCGGCCCCATCGTCGTCACGGTCGCAGAACGCAGTTTCCCGCGCTGGAGCGCCGATTCGCCGATCACTTCGCCCGGACCCAGCGAGGCGACGCGGTCCGGGCCGACGTACACACCTACCTCGCCGCTGAGCAGGATGTAGCAGGAGTCCGACGGAGTCTGCTCATGAATCAGCGGCAACGGGGCCGACGTCGTGGTGCGGTGAGCTACTCCGGCGAGACGCTGGAGTTCGGCATCCGAGAAACTACCGAAGGTGGCGTACCCGCGAAGGCGCCGCGCGTCTTCCTCATATCGCTTCGCGTCGGCCTTCATGGCGGACTCCTGACGTGCGATGTGCCGCTGACATCGACGAGCGTAACGCGCGTCAGCAGTACCGGAAGCGGTATTGCGAACGCGGAGACCGGGCGCGTCAGTTTCGCCCGGGAAGCCTCATCACCGTCCGCACGATCGGCAGGAGCGACTTCTGCCATAGAGTCCCCGGAATGCCAAGGGGCGGGTCAAGATTGAACACGCGCGCGGTCGCGATCGTCTGCGATTCGGTGTATTTCAGCAGGCCCTCGGGGCCATGCCGGCGGCCGACGCCGGACTGGCCCATCCCGCCCATCGGCGCGCTGAGGCTGCCCCAGGCGAACGCGTAACCCTCGTTGACGTTGACGGTCCCCGAGCGCAGCCGGGCGGCGATCTGCTGGCCCTCCGCCGAGGAGCCGGCCCACACGCTGGCGTTGAGCCCGTACTCGGTGTCATTGGCCTTCGCGACGGCCTCGTCCACATCGGCGACCGGGTAGATCGACACGACCGGGCCGAATGTCTCGTTGGCCGCACACTCCATTTCCGGCGTGACATCGGCGAGCACCGTCGGCTCGTAGAACAGCGGCCCGACTTCCGGCCGGGCTTTACCGCCTGCAATCACCTTGGCGCCCTTGGCTTTTGCGTCGTCCACGTGATCCGTCACGGTGTCGAGCTGCCCCGCGGAGATCAAGCTTCCCATGTCGACCGAAAAGTCATATTCGGTGCCCAGCTTCATGTTCTGAACCGCGGCCCCGAACTTGCCGATGAAATCGTCGGCGATGTCCTTCTCGACGTAAATCCGCTCGATGGAGATGCACAGCTGGCCCGCGTTCGAGAAGCACGCGCGGGTGGCCGCCTTGGCGGCCTTGTCGAGGTTGGCTCCCCGCGTGACGATCATCGCGTTCTTGCCCCCGAGTTCGGCCGAGAACCCGATCAGCCGACGGCCTGCGTGTTCCGCGAGCTGCCTGCCGGTGGCGGTCGAACCGGTGAACATCAAGTAGTCGCAGTTGTCGATGATTGCGGTGCCGACCACCGAACCCGGCCCGGGCACGATCGCGTAGAGCGCCCGGGGCAGGCCGGCCTCATACAAGAGCTCGGCACACGCGAGCGCGCAATACGGCGTCTGGCTGTCCGGCTTGAGCACCACCGCGTTACCCGCCAGCAGTGCCGGCACCGAGTCGGACGCGGTCAGCGTCATCGGGTAATTCCACGGCGAGATCACCCCGACGACGCCCTTGGGCTGGTAACCGACCGTGGTCTTGCCGATCCCGGGAAGCAGCGCGGGCACCGTGCGAGGCTTCAGCAGGTCCGCGGCAACGCTTGCGTAATAGTTCGCGTTCGCGATCAGATCGATCATTTCCTCCTGCGCGGCCCATCGCGCCTTGCCCCCCTCGGCTTGCAGGAGGTCCATCAGGAACTCGCGGTTCTTCACCACCAGGTCGCGATAGCGGCTGATGACATCGACGCGCTCGGTGACCGGGCGGTTCGCCCAGTCGACCTGGGCCGCGCGCGCTTCGGCGAAAGCGGCTTCGACGTCGTCGGCCGTGCCGATCGGGATCGTGGTCAGTGGCTTGCCGGTGAAGACCTCGTCGATCGTCTTGGTCTGGCGCGCGGTGGTGTCTTTGATCGCGGCCAGCTGACGCAGGCGGTCGAAGACCTCGGTTGACGGTGCAGGCATGTTCTCACCTCTCGAACGGCGTCCAAAACACCAGACTATTGGCTTTGCGATGTCGGCTCGCCGGTGGCCGTAGTGTGGTTTTGAGCGGCTATCGCTGCGGGTAGCCGGAAGGTCACCGTCACGACGAAGGTGAGTGGATGCCACTTGAGCAGCCGCCGCCCCCGCCCAAATCGGCGCCGGGCTGGTACCCCGATCCGGAGGGGGTCGGTCACGGGCTGCAACGGTACTTCGACGGCACCAACTGGATGAGCGAGTGGGCTTTCTCCACTGAGCCGCAGAAGAAAAGCGTCCAGGGAAAGGCGGCCGTGGCGCTGGCGGTGTTTGGCGCACTGGTTGTGCTCGTCATCGTCGGCAAGAGCTGGGGTTACGACGAAAAGAAGGATGGCGAAGCGGCCTCATCGGGCACTCCGACCGCGGTGGCACCCGCGACTCCGAGCGAGGCGGCGCCGGCTACGCCGACCGGGCCGCCGAAGCCGGAGGGCGTAACCTTCAGCACCGCTCCGGGGCCGGAGGGCGACGTCGTCAACGCCCGGTTTGCCATCCGCGACAACTACACCGAGGGGATGATCAAAGACGGTGCGCGGCTCGACACCATCAACATTCTGAGGTACGCCCGAGCCACCTATCCTGCCGCTTCCGCGGTGAACGTTCAGGGCACTTTCCCGATGACCGACCCTTACGGAAACACCGCGACCCACGTTGCCATCGACCTGACGTATTCGCGAGCGACGCTGAACAAGATCAACTTCGATGGCGTGACCAAAAACAGCATTTGGGAGATTCGCGACTCCGGCACCGTTCTTCCGGCGTTCGAGCCCTAGCCGGTAGAAGTCGGTCGTCGCGCTCGGGCTCGGTGAATTCGGCGCCGCTGCAAAACAGTGGTCGTCAGCGACAGCAAAAGTGGGTAAGCAACGTACAAGCGCGGGATCGCGTCAATTAGCACCCAGGTACTAGTCGAAAGGCGGCATCGGATGGTTCGTCACGAAGGAGGCCGCTGGGATGTCGGCGCCGACAACGATGCGGTTTACCTCGAGCGCATCTCTGAGAGCGACGAGCGGATGTTCGACGATCTGTTATCACCCCGAGAGGCCCGTGAACTGGCTGGGCTCTTGACGAAGTATGCGGACAAGGCCGAAGAGGCGGGCGACTCCGACGACAAGCCGAAGGGCTCCGAAGAGTCCGATGACAAGTCCAAGGGCTCTGACGACAAGTCCAAGGACTCTGATGACAAGACCGAGGACTCTGACGACTCCGATGACGAGTCCGAGGATTCTGATGACTCCGATGACGACAAGTCGCAGGATTCTGACGACGACAAGTCGGAGGACGCCGACGGCTCCGATCGCAAGTCCGACGACTCTGACAAGTAAAGGGCCTACGGATCCGGTTGCGGCGCAGCGAGAGTGCGCATCGATTTAGCGCTCGAGAAGTGGGAGTGCCCTGCTACCCTCCTTCAATGCAGTTCAGCAAGGCTGCGATCCCGCTGGCGGCGACGGTTCTCGCAGGTTGCGGTGGCGGGACAACCCACACAACGTCGACGGTGACTTCCACACTGGAAGTCACCCATACCGTCACGATGACCTTGCCAGCGCCACCAACCGCGCTCAAAACGGCCATGGAAACCGATGGAATGTATCGAGTAGGGGTCGACATAGCGCCGGGCGCCTACCGCTCGGGCGGCACCAGCCCAAACGGTGAATCCGATTGCTATTGGGCGAGGCTGAGGAGTCTCAAACCGACCGACATCATCGACAGCGGCATTGGCACCGGTTCCCAATCGGTGACGATCCAGCCGAGTGATACAGCGTTCGTGACCCACAGCTGCCAGGTTTGGCAGAAGCAATAATTATCCGCCTGAGATAGCGGGGGAGTGCACCCTCGGCACAAACGAACAGCCGGGCTACGCGTCCAGGCGTTCGAACCGATTTTGCCGGTAGTGCTCGACGCAGGCCGCTCGCCGGACCTTGCCGCTGGTCGTCAGGGGAATGGAACCGGGTGCTACCAGAACCACCTCTGCGACGCTGAGCCCGTGTGAGTTGGATATCGCAGAGGTGACCTCACGCCTGACGTCGCCGAGTTTGTGCATCGCGCGGGTCTTTTGCTCGATGATGGCGACAAGCTTTTCGGTGCCCTCGTCGGGAACCGCGATCGCGGCGCACCGTCCCGGCGCGATGGTCTGGATCGTCGCCTCGATGTCGTCGGGGGAATGGTTGCGCCCGTAGACGATCAACAGGTCCTTGATGCGCCCGATGATGAAAAGTTCGTCGTCGGAGAAGAAGCCCAGATCCCCGGTTCTCAACCAAGGGCCTTCTGGCGTGCCGCCCGATGCGGCGACAAGCTTTGCGCCGAAAGTGTTTTCAGTGTTCTCGGCTTTCCGCCAATAGCCGAGGGCGACATTGTCGCCGTGGACCCAGATCTCGCCGGTGGTTCCAGCCGGACATTCAACGCTGGTCTCGGGATCGACGATGCGCACCGTCGGCGACTGCGGCACGCCGTAGCTGACCAGCGGTGTACCGCTTCCGCTTTCACACCGCTTCGCGTGGCCCGCGGTCAGTTTCTCGGAGTCGAACGAAGCGATTTCGGGTGGTTGACCGGCTTCGCGGGTCGCGATGTACACCGTCGCTTCTGCCATCCCATATGAGGGCCGTAGCGTTTTGCCCTTCAGGCCGAAGGCGGCGAACCGATCGGTGAAGCGCTGCAGCGTCGCGGGCTGAACGCGCTCGCTTCCGTTGAGGATGCTAACCACGTTCCTGAGACCATGCCCGGCCATGTCGTCGTCTGACGTTTTGCGCGCCGTCAACTCAAAAGCGAAGTTCGGTGCCGCGGAAAGGGTGTGACCGTTGCTCGCGAGCAGATGCATCCACCGGGCAGGTCGCTGCAGGAAGGACACCGGACTTGTGACCACGGCGCCAGACCCCGCCAGGATCGGAAAAATGATGCCCAGATACAGGCCCATGTCGTGATAGAAGGGCAGCCACGACACGATAGTGGTATCCGCGGGAGCCACGCCTTCGTCCTCGAAGAAGTCCGCCCGGATCTGCTCGAAGTTGGCCGTGATGTTCTGGTGCGAGACCATGGCCCCGGCGGGCGTCCGGGTCGAACCGGAAGTGTATTGCAGATAGGCGAGTTCCGTTGAGCCCTCGACCTGTGGCGCGGGCCTTTCGTTTGAGTCCAGGTCCAGCAGATCAACCTCGATGACCGATGGAGCGGATTGGTCGGGCTTCGCCTCGACGTACTTGGCGATGTTCGCCGCCACAGCGGAAGTAGTGAGGACGATAGAAGGAGAGGTATCACGGAGCACCGAACTGACACGGTCATCCAGCGCGCCACCGAGTGGGACCGCTAGCGGAACCGCGATCAGTTCCGCCTGCAACGCGCCGAGAAAGGCGATGATGTAGTCCAGTCCCTGCGGCGCCAATATGACCGCGCGGTCGCCCGCAGCGCCCCGAAGTCTGAGCTCGTGTGCAAGGTTGAGCGCTCGCCGATACAGCTGCGACCACGTCAGGCTTTCGGCGACGCCGGCCCAGTCATTCTCGTAGTCAACGAATGTGAATGCAGTGTCATTGGGCTGCGCGCTGGCGCGCTTACTTAGCACAGCCGGAATGGAGGACTCAAGCACAGGCGTCAGGTTACCTTGGCCGTCCACACCGCACCCTCAGAAAGCCAACTTCCGTCGCAGATCGCCCACCAGCGTGTTCGGCCGCTCCGATCATCGGCTGGATGCGGACGCGGCTGCGGATTCCGTCTCAGCCGAGTCCGGCACCTGACCCGCCAGGTATTCGGCGAGCGAGCCGATGGTCGGATAGTCGAACACCGCAGTGGTGGTGATGGTGAACGCGCTACCGAACTGGCCGAGCAACCGGTTACGGAGTTCGACGGCCATCAGCGAATCCATACCCAGCTCCAGGAACCGGCTGGTCGCGGCCGGCAGTTGCGCAAGCCTCAGGAAGCCTTGCAGTTCGTTCTGCAGGTGTTCGGTAAGGAAACTGCCGCGCTGCGCCACGGGTACATCGCGCAGTTGCCGGAGCAACTCGCTGTCGACGGCCGTCGTTGTCACAGCACTGGGCAGAACGTGGTCGAGGATCGGCGGGCGGGAGTTGCCCAGGACCTTCGCGGCACGCTGCCAATTGGCTTTGATGACGGTTGCCTGCCCGATGCCATGGGCGATGATTTCGCCGAGCGCGTTGAGGGCCATGCCGGGCTCCAGCGGAATCAAGCCCAGCGCAGTGAGATTGGCGCTCGCGGCCTGCGAAGCGGCCATACCGGCGTTCGCCCAGGGACCCCAGTTGACGGTGGTCGCCGGCAGGCCCAGCGCCTTGCGTTCCGCGACGAGCCCGTCAAGCGCGGCATTGGCGGTCGCGTAATTCGCCTGGCCAGGCGAACCGAGCAAGCTGGCCAGTGAGGAGTAGACGATGAAGAACTCGAGATCGTCGTCCTTCGTCAACCGGTGCAGGTGGTAGGCGCCGAAGGCCTTTGGCGCCAACGTTGTTCGGAACCGTTCCGGGCTCTGCTGCGGAAGCAGCGCGTCGTCGATCACACCCGCCAAGTGCGCCACCCCCGCGAGCGGCGGCAACTCCGCCCGGATCCGCTCCAGCAGCTCCGCGACCTGACGCTCGTCGCCGATGTCGGTCGCAAAGGTGTGGATCCGGCACCGGTAGCGCTCCGTGATGTTGGCGATCGCCTGTTGCGCATCCGCGTCTGGCATCCGCCGGCTGGTCAGCACGATGTCGCCGGCCCCGAGTTGGGCGAGGTGGGCGCACGTGTTCAGGCCGAGTGCGCCGAGCCCGCCGGTGATCAGATAGCTCCGATCACCGCGCGCCTGTAACGGATTCGGCATCTGCAGCACGATCTTGCCGATATGGCGCGCCTGCTGCATCCGACGGAACGCGGTCTTCGCCTCCGTCAGCGGATAGATCTCGACGGGAAGCGGCTCCCACTCGCCGTTGGCCAGGCCGTCAGACACCTCGGCCAGCATGGCCCGGATACGGTCGGGCTCGCGCTCCATGGTGCCGTCCAACGCCACGATCTCGTAGTCGATGTCGGGACGGGCCGCCGCCATCTGCTCCGGGGTCCAGATGTCACGCTTGGCGATCTCAGCGAAGCGGCCATTCTGGGCGGTCGCCCGCACGGTCGCAGCGACGAAGCCCTCGTTCGTCAGGCTGTTGAGCACCACGTCCACGCCCGCACCCCCGGTGTCGGCGAGGATCTGATCCGCGAAATCCAAACTGCGCGAGTCGTATACGTATTCCACGCCCATCTTGCGCAGCGTCGCGCGCTTGTAGGTGCTCGCGGTCGCGAAGACGATCGCGCCGCGCTGCCGTGCCAACTGGATCGCTGCCAGTCCGACACCGCCGCTGGCGGCGTGAACGAGCACCCGATCGCCGGGGCGCAGCTGAGCCCAGTCGAACGCGAGTCGGGCAGTCAGCGCCGCGGCCGGCATACTGGCCGCGGCCACGGCGCTCAACCGGTTCGGCACCGGTGCCAGGAACTGGGCCGGCACGTTGACCCGGCTGGCGAAAGCTCCCTGGACGATGCCGTAGACGCGTTGGCCCACCTCGACGCCGGTAACGCCGGCGCCGATCTCGGTGACGATCCCGGAGACGTCACCGCCGATCAGCCCCGGATCGCCCGGGTAGAGGCCGAGCACGTTGAGCACATCCCGGAAGTTGAGACCGGCGGCCTCCACGCGGATTTGCACATAACCCTCGTCCGGCGGCAGTACTTCCGTCTGGGTGACATGAAGGTTGTCGATCGCGCCGCGTTCGGTCGGCGCCAGGACGTAGTCGCTTGCGCGAGGTATCGCGAGGTTGCCGCTGCGCGACCACGGCAGTAGCCGGGACGCCAGGAATTTCCCTTGTCGCAGTGCGAGTTCCGGTTCTTGAAGAGCTGCGCCGGAGGTGCCCAGGAGGCCGGCCAACGAGCTCACGGCCTCGTCGGACCCGTCGTGGTCGACGAGCCTGCAGCGCAGGGCCGGCTCCTCGGTGATGACGTTACGTCCCAGCCCCCAAAGTGCCGCCTGTACCGGGTCGACCGGCTCGCTGGATTCCGTGGCCACCGCCCGCTCGGTGATGATCCACAATCCGCCGGGTAGTTTCGCACCGTCGTTTTCCAGCCGGGCATGCACGGCACTGAGCAGGCTGCCGATCTCGGTCTCCAGTCGCGCGGCGAATTCAGCGCTCGACTCTTCCGCACTCGGTTGTTGACTGCTTCGCCAGACGACGCCGGAGACCGGCGCATGGTCGTCCTGGGCCTGCGCGATCAGTTGCTTCCATTGCTCGGAATCGGTGGAGCGTTCGATCGCGATGGAACCCGGGACGCTGGCCGCCAACTCGTCGTATCCGGCGATCAGCCAGGCGCCGTTTGCCTTCGCGGTAGCCCCACCGTCACCGTTCGACTCCGGTGGCGACACCTCGTGCCACCCGAGGGTGTACAGGAGCCGCGTAGCGTCGCCACCGAGTCCTCGCAGCAACGCCTCGCGTGGTGCGCGCTTCACCGTGAATTCGCGAATTCCGCCCAGCTCGTTGCCATCCCGATCGACGAAGGCGAGATCGAAGACCTGCGTTTCGCTGTCGAAGCCGCCACTTTGCCACTTCGCGCGGCAGTAGAACCGCCGGGGCATCCGGTCATGCAGCACCACACGTCCATACCGCAACGGCAAGAACAGATCACCGTCAAGGTTGGGCCGTGGAGCCGCCGACGACCCATTGCTGCGCGCGTCCGCCACCAACGGGCCGGCGTCGAAACCTTCGTCATCGGCTTGCGCGCCCGCGAGCACCCCACCGGCGATTCCGGTGCACAGGTCCAGCAGCACCGGATGGATCGGCTCGCTCCCGAGCTGCTCGCCGAGTTCGGCGCCCACCGCGATATCGCCGATCGCCTCATCCCCACCGACCCACAGGGATTTCAGGGAGGTGGACCAGGTGGGCCCCCAGGCCAGCTCATTGTCGGCGAAGCTGTCAAACAACTCCTGGGGCCGCCTGCGGGTCAACCGCTCGGTTGCGGCGTCGATGGAATCCGCCGCAGCGGGGGCCGGTTCATCGTTACCGGCGGTCCCCGTGTTCAGTGTTCCCTCGGCGTTCAACGACCAGTCGGCCTCACGGTCACCGTATGGGCGGCTGTGCACCCGGAAGGTCCAGGTGCCGCCATCCTCCACCGGGTGCAGAGTCAGCTGTACCTCGCGAGAGTTCTTGTCTCCCAGGATGATCGGTTCGTAGAAATAGACGTCGCGCACCTGCGCCGGTGACGGCACCGCCGCGAGCGCCATGGCTGCGTACGTGGCACCCGGCACCACAACGGTGCCGTAGATAACGTGATCCGACAGCCAGGGCTGGGACTTGACGGACAGCCGACTGGTGTAGACGACGTCCCCCGAGGCGAGATCCTGTGCGAAGCCCAGGATTCCGGACACGGCGGCGCCGTCGGCGCGGATGCCGGACGTCTTGGGCCAGTAACGACGGTGCTGGAACGGATACGTGGGCAGTTCGACTCTGCGGTGTGAACCATGGTGCACCATGGCGAAATCGGGCCGATGTCCGGCGACGTATGCGGCGGCGACAGCTTCGGCAATCTGGAGCCGGGCGTCGACGCCCTTGCGCGCCGACGCGATAGCACGCGGCGGGGCAGAGTATTCCGGCCACGCCTGTGTCGCGGCCGCGGTCAGAATCGGTTGCGGGCCGATCTCCATCAGCACCGAGCATCCCAGCTGCTCGACGGTGCGGACGCTTTCGGCGAACTGCACCGGCTGGCGGGAATGCCGCCGCCAGTATTGCGCGTCCAATGCCGTTCCCGCCGTGAGGACCGCCCCGGTGCGGTTGCAGACCAGCGGCAGCGTTGGAACGGCGAATTCGAATCGCCTGGCGTAGGACTCGAATTCGTCGAGTGCAGGCTCGAGCAGCTCGGAATGGAAGGCGTGACTCGTGTCCAGCCAGGTGCAGCGAACACCGTCAGTGCTGCACTTGGCGACGATCTGTTCCAGGTCCCCGACCGGACCCGAAAGCACCGTGTTCGGGCCGTTGTAGGCAGCCACCGACACCTGCGGGAATTCGTCCGCGACATCCTCCACGTGTTCGGCGTCAGCGAACACCGCCACCATCCGACCGCCCGCCGGCAGGTTGCCGAACAGCCGCCCGCGTTCGGCGAGTAACCGCGCCCCGTCCTCCAGGCT
>DASTKA010000729.1:0-5340 GCA_035716165.1 Mycobacterium sp.
TGCGGGTGCCGCTGCCCGGTACCACATTCGTCAACGCGGCCAACGAGGTCGAGTTTCCGCAACCCATCGTCGAAGGTGACGTGCTGACCGTGGTCGACGAGCTGGTCTCGGTGTCACCGGAAAAGCGGACGCGGCTTGGCGTCGGCCATTTCGTCGAGACGCTGGAGACCTACCGCCGCCAGGACGGGACCGTGGTCGCCACCAATCGCAATACCCTGTTCCGCTTCACCCCGGGAGGATCGTCGTGACCGGCGATGGCCTGGACTGGGGCCAGATCACCGTTCCCGTCGACCTGCCGGAAGTGACCGACCACATCAGCTACCAGCGGGTGGTGGAGAACGCCGGAGCGACCTGGGATTATTTCCCCGGCCACTTTGACCCGAATTATGCTCGAGCGCAGGGCAATCCGACGATCTACGTCAACACGATGCACCTGGCCGGGTTTGCCGACCGGGTGGCGACCGACTGGGCGGGTCCGCGGTCACGCGTGGTGCGTCGGTCCCTGCGGCTGGCCGGGTCGGTGTATGCCGGCGACACGATGATCGGCCGGGGCCGGGCCGTCGCGAAGCGGCGGGACACCTCGGTGGACCCGCCGCGCTGTCTGGTCGATGTCGAGATCCAGGTGACAAACCAGCACGGCGCGCTGTGTTGTCCGGTGGAGCTGACCTTGCAGGTGCCCGAATTCCCGTGCCATGGCGATGGATGAGGCAGGCGAACTGCATCTTGCGGTGTGCCGCCGGTTCGGCGAGGCGGTCGCCGCGGCGAATGGCAAGTGGGACCGTCCGTCGCCGTGCGACGCGTGGGATGCCCGAGGAGTGCTCGAACACGTGATCGGGTTTCATGACGTGCTCCTGTTGCGTCCGTTGGGATTGAAGCCCGATCGTCCGCGCGAAGATCCTCAGGCGCGCTGGCGACTCACCTTCGACTCGCTGCTGGCGGCTTTCGGATCCGGCCGAGCGACACAGCTCGACGAGTCCCGGTTGATACCGAACCTGACCCGCGACGTCCTGGTGCATACCTGGGACCTCGCCCGGGCGGTGGGCGCCGACGACGGCCTGGACCCCGCGTGGTGCGAACTGTTCTGCGCCGGCCTACCGGACGATCCGCACGCCTTGGCCGCCACCGGGATGTTCAGCGCGCCCGTGGCTACAGGCGACGAGACCGACACGCAGGCAAAGCTTTTGGCGCGGCTTGGCCGCGACCCGCGGTGGCGGCCGGTCCCCTCATAGGGGCGGGAGTTGCCCTTTGCAGATCAGCGTCTGCAGCTCGACGTACTCGTGCAGGCCCTCCGGCCCGAACTCGCGGCCGATGCCGGATTGCTTGAAGCCGCCGAACGGCGCGCCGATGTCCAGTGTGTACATGTTGATGCCGTAGGTCCCGGTGCGGACGGCGGCGGCGACGTCCAGGCCGTGTTCGATGTCGGCGGTCCACACGGAACCCGCCAGGCCGTAATCGGTTTCGTTGGCGATGCGGATCGCGTCGTCCTCGTCGCGGTAGCGCAGCACGGTCAGCACCGGACCGAAGATCTCCTCCCGGGCGATGCGCATGTCGTTGGTGGCATCTGCGAACAACGTCGGCTGCACATACCAGCCGCGATCCGAAGGACTCTTCTCGCCACCGAGCACGACGCGAGCGCCTTCGCTGCGGCCCGACTTGATGTACTCCTGGACGCGGCGCTGTTGTCGTTGGGCCACCAGCGGTCCGATGTCCGTCGACTCGTCGGCCGGGTCGCCGACGTTCAACGCCGACATCATGCCGGCCAGCGCGTCGACGACATCGTCATGTTTACGCTCGCTGACCAGGATCCGAGTTTGCGCGACGCAGGCCTGCCCGTTGTTCATCAGGCCCGCGGACTTCAGGCCGGCCACGGTCTTGTCGATGTCGGCGTCGTCGAGGATGATGGCCGCGGATTTGCCGCCCAGCTCCAGGCTCACCCGTTTCAGCTGTTCGCCGCACAAGGAGGCGATCCGGCGCCCGACGGCACTGGATCCGGTGAAGGCGATCTTGTCCACTCCGGGATGGCGCACCAGCGCCTCACCGATCTCGGGGCCGCCCGGCAGCACCGATACCACGCCTTCGGGCAGCCCGATCTGCTCGATCATCTCGGCCAACCACAAAGCGTCCAACGGTGTTTCGGGCGCGGGCTTGATGATGACCGTGCAGCCTGCGATCAACGCCGGGATCAGCTTGGGCATGATCAAGAACTGCGGCACGTTCCACGGCACGATCGCCCCGACCACCCCGACCGGGGCCCTGCGCAGGTGGACCTCGCCGAGCACACCCTGGCGGCGTTCCTCCCACGGGAATTCGCGGGCGGCGGCCAGCGACAGGTGCATCAGCGCTGCCGCGGCCGCACCCTGGCCCATCCGGCTGAAGCTGCGTGGCGACCCCATCTCGTCGGTGATGAGATCGGCCATTTCGTCGGCGTGGCCGGCGTAGATCCCCGCCAGCTGCTCAACCTTGGCCATCCGGTCGGCATGGCTCATCCGTGGCCATGGCCCGTGATCGAACGCGTGCCGCGCGGCGGCGACCGCGTCCGCGACGTCCTCGGGGCCGGCGACTTGGACGTGCCCGACCGGCTCTTCGGAGTGTGGCGAGATCACGGCGAGCTGCTGGGGATTGGCGGGCTTGCGCCACTGGCCCCCGATAAACAGCTCGTCATACAAGCGATGGGCGGAAGTCTCTGTCATCGGGGCACTTCCTCAGGGGATCGGACCGCGACCGCAATTTCGCTATTCACGCTAACATAGCTAAAAAAGCAGCGAGGCCCTATATGACCAGCGATTGGCGCAGTTACCCGTTTCAGTTGGTGCCCGGCGACGACCAGTTGGAGTTTCCCGCCGCCGAAGGTGAGCATCCCGACCAGGAGTCGGACACCTGGTTCATCGCCGGTCAGCTTGACGCCGCCGAGACCGATCGATCGTTTGCCTTCCTGACCATCTTCAACAAGAACCGCCCCGGGGGGACGGTCGTCGCGGACTTCTACACGATGGCGCTTTTCGACCTCGACACCGGCGACTACGGCACCTTCACCGATTACGACATGCCGCCGGCCAACATGGAGCCGGGCGCCCAACACAAGCTGACGACGGCGTCAGGCCACCTGGACATCAACTACCACAGCAGCGCGGGAACCGCGTCGTGGACGACCAGCCGCGACGGCGATGGTGAGTTGCTGCCCTACACCTACCGGGTCAGCCTGGTGGGAACCGATCAGTCCGATCGGCCCATGCGACTGGATTTGGCCGTGACACCAACGCGCGCACCGACACCGGTGGGTGCATCGACGTACAACGGAAAGATCGTCTGCTTCGGGCAAAGCGACACGTACTCCTATTTCCAGACCGGAATGGCGATGACCGGCACCTTGCGTTGGGGCGAGGTTGTCCAGCAGGTGTCCGGCACCAGCGGGCACGTCGACCGGCAGTGGTTCCCCAAGTACGCCGGCGGCGGGGGGTCCGGGGGCGATCCGCGCGCCAGGTCACACGAATGGCGCACGATCAACTTCGACAACGGGGTCGACCTGAGCATCTGGCGCCAATTCGACCGCACGAATGGCAATGCGCTGCAGCCGTTTACCGGCGTCACGACAAGCCACCCGGACCCCGCGATCGCGCCGGAATGCGCCGAGGACATCGAGGTCACGGTCAGCAGCTACGTGCGGTGGCCGGAGGCCATCCGGCCCTTGGTGCGGCCTCTCGCGCCGGCCCGGTACATGCCCGACCGGCACCGGATCACCTGTGCCACACTGCAATTGGATCTCATCGGAGAGCCGCTGGTGGCGGCGCCGGCCCATGGGCTGCCGATCGAGTACATGGAGGGCCCGTATCGCTACCACGGAACGATGTGGGGAAACCCGGTGTCGGGCTTCGCGTTCAACGAACGCTCGCTGGCGCTGTACCGGGATTGGGAACTCGTCGAAGTGCTGTCCACCACTGTCGCGAGCCTGACGCCGCCCGAGCCCGAATTGCAGGCCATTGTGGATCAAATCGTGCCGCTGGTGGTGGCGGGCCGGCGCAAGGACGCCGTGCAGGTGCTGTCCGGCGCTTCAGTCGAAAGCGACACGCTGACAACGCTTCTCGACGATCTGATCGCCGTGCTATCCGACGACGGCGCACCTCGAGACTGAAATTACGTACACGTTCCGCGGCGTGTCGTGTGCGCCGTTGCAGTGTCGCGGAGGGATCAGACAGCTGACCCGGCAACCGCCCGGGCCCACGTGATGTGGCGATGCTGTAAGCCGGGCTCGTTGCGGCCGAACACCAAGTGGTCGCGGACCCCGGACTCGAGTTTGGCCTGCAGCCCCTCGACCAGTCGGTAGTCCTCGTCGCGCACGGTGGCGTGCGCGTATTCGAAGACGGCTTGAGCACCGGCGGCCACCGATTCGTCGGCGAGATCCTGCGGCGTTGCGTTCTGGTGGACGGTGATTGACCTACCGGGCCGATCCCCGGGGTAGACCCGGAACAGCTCGCCGTTGGCGATGGTCACCGACAGCACGATGTTGGGGAACAACGCATAGATCACCACCATGCTGTGGAACGGATTCCACTGATCCTCGGGCACGTCGTCGAGCTCCAGGATGGTGTTGAGCGGGAAGATCAGCCGGTGGTGCGGCCCGTAGGAGTCGAACACCGTGCAGTTGCTGCGGGCGATGGTGGCAAAAGTCTGCTGATGAACGGTGGCGAAATGGTAGTTCTCGGCGAAGGTGTCGATCGCCAGCTTCCAGTTGATGGGGGAGTCCAACACCTTTTCGCCCAGCGGGGACCACCGCCCGATGCCCCACGAGTCGAGTTCCTCGGCGAGGGGACCGAGATGTCCGGCCACGTCCAAGGTCGCCCCGGGATCCAGTGCGACCCAGAGGAATCCGGCGAACTCGGTGGCCGGGAGTTCGGTCAGGCCATCGGATTTGACGGCCACTTCCGGGAACCCCTCGCGTCCCGGAACCGCCACCAGGCGACCGGTGTTGTCGTAGGTCCAGGCGTGGTACGGGCAGGTGAACCGCTTGGCGGTGCCGCATCCCGCCACCACCTGAGACTGGCGGTGCAGGCACACGTTGTGGAACGCCTTCACCGTTCCCTCTGATGTTCTGGTCAGCAGGATGGACCGCCCCATCACCGTCTTGGTGCAATACGCACCCGGGGCGGGAAGTTCCGAGACGTAGCCGACCAACTGCGGACTGGCCAGCAGCATGGCCCGATCCCGATCGTGCCGCTCGATACCCGTGTAGTCCCGCGCGTCGACCGTGTGCTGCGCCGGAGCGAGGTCGGTCGTCTTGTCCCGCGCCAACTTCAACGCACGCCGGGTCAGGTCGATGAGTTGATCGTGTTCCATCTGACCAGT
>DASTKA010000730.1:0-4662 GCA_035716165.1 Mycobacterium sp.
TGCTGCTGCTGGCCACCGACCTCGCCGCCGTCGACCACCACGAGGGCACCATCACGCTGATCGCCAACGCGGTGAACTGGAACGGCACCGACGAGCGGGTCGACGAAGCCTATGACGACGCGATCGCCCGCCTGGACGTGATGACCGCGGCGCTGGGCCAGCCGTTGTCGTCGACGGTCGGCACGTTCGAGCGGCCCGAGCCGCGCTACCGGTCGCAGCGCAGCGTCGAGGAGTACGGGAAGATCGTCGACTACCTCGTCGAGCAGATCGCCGCGGGTGAGGCCTTTCAAGTGGTGCCGTCGCAACGGTTCGAAATGGACACCCAGGTCGATCCGATCGACGTGTACCGGATGTTGCGGGTCACCAATCCCAGCCCCTACATGTATCTGCTGCATGTGCCGAATGACGCTGGCGGAACCGACTTTTCGATCGTCGGCTCCAGTCCGGAGGCGCTGGTCACCGTCGCCGACGGCACCGCGACCACCCATCCGATCGCGGGAACCCGGTGGCGAGGCGACACCGACGAAGAGGATCAGCTGCTGGAAAAGGAGCTGTTGGCCGACGACAAGGAGCGCGCCGAGCACCTGATGCTGGTCGATCTGGGCCGCAACGACCTGGGGCGGGTGTGCGCGCCGGGCACCGTGCGCGTCGAGGACTACAGCCACATCGAACGGTACAGCCACGTCATGCACCTGGTGTCGACCGTGAGCGGCACGCTCGGCGAGGGCCGCACCGCGTTGGATGCGGTGACCGCCTGCTTCCCGGCCGGCACGCTGTCGGGCGCCCCCAAGGTCCGGGCCATGGAGCTCATCGAAGAGGTGGAGAAGACGCGTCGCGGGCTGTACGGCGGCGTCGTCGGCTACCTGGACTTCGCCGGCAACGCCGACTTCGCGATCGCCATCCGCACCGCGCTGATGCGCGACGGCACCGCTTACGTGCAATCCGGTGGTGGGGTCGTGGCGGACTCCAACGGGCCCTACGAATACACCGAGGCCAGCAACAAGGCCCGCGCTGTGCTCAGCGCGATCGCCGCCGCCGAGACGCTGACCGAACCCGTAAGCGATGAGTGAGGCCGCCGCGGACACCGGCCGGCCGATCAGCCGGCGGCTCATCCGGATTGCGCAGGCAGTGCTGGTCGTTGCGGCGGGGGCGTTGTGGGCGGCCTCGCGCATGCCGTGGGTCGTCATCCGCTCGTTCGACGGGCTCGGGCCGCCCAAGCAGGTGACGTTGGCCGGCGGCGCCTGGTCGACGGCGCTGCTGCCGTTGGCGCTGCTCCTGCTTGCCGGGGCCGTCGCCGCCATCGCCGTGCGGGGTTGGCTGCTGCGCGCGCTGGCGGGGCTGCTGGCGGTGGTCAGCCTGACGGTCGGCTACCTCGGAATCAGCCTGTGGGCGTTGCCCGACGTGGCGGTCCGCGGCGCCGAGCTGGCGCACGTCTCGATGATGTCGCTGGTCGGTAGCGAGCGGCGGTACTTGGGCGCCGGCGTCACGGTGGCGGCCGCTGCGTGCACGCTGATCGCCGCCGTCCTACTCATGCGATCTGCGTCGGACTCGGGGTCGGCCCGCTCGAGCGCGAGAAAGTACGCGACACCCGCGACGCGCCGGTCGATTGCGCAACGTGAAGAGGCCGACGGGGCGATGCTGGAGGAGCCGGAGACGCCGGGAATGTCGGAGCGAATGATCTGGGACGCGCTTGACGAGGGGCGCGACCCAACCGATCGGGCAGGCGAGTCTGACACCGAGGGTCGGTGACGGACCGCAAGCCGCGGGCCGCTACCCTTCATTCACGTCGTCGCAATCGGCTGGGAACAAGGCAATGGCCGTGGGATGACAGCGGGCGACAGGGCGAAGGGAAACGACAGGCATGAGTCCGGCAACCGTGCTTGACTCCATCCTCGAGGGAGTCCGGGCCGACGTTGCCGCGCGCGAAGCGCTCATCAGCCTGTCCGAGATCAAGGCCGCCGCGGCGGCCGCGCCGCCGCCACGCGACGTGATGGCAGCCCTGCGTGAGCCCGGAATCGGAGTCATCGCCGAAGTCAAGCGCGCCAGCCCGTCGGCGGGTTCCCTGGCCACCATTGCCGATCCGGCCAAGCTCGCCCGGGCTTACGAAGACGGTGGTGCCCGCATCATCAGCGTCTTGACCGAGGAGCGACGTTTTCACGGTTCGCTCGACGACCTCGACGCGGTTCGCGCCGCGGTCTCGATACCGATTCTGCGCAAAGACTTTGTCGTGCAGCCCTATCAGATCCACGAGGCGCGTGCGCACGGTGCCGACATGTTGCTGCTCATCGTCGCCGCGCTGGAGCAGTCGGCGTTGGTGTCGATGCTTGACCGCACCGAATCGCTGGGCATGACGGCGCTCGTCGAGGTGCACACCGAAGAGGAAGCCGACCGTGCGCTCAAGGCCGGCGCCAACGTAATCGGTGTCAACGCCCGCGATCTGGCGACGCTGGAGGTGGACCGGGACTGCTTCGCGCGCATCGCTCCCGGGCTGCCCAGCAACGTGATCAGGATCGCCGAATCCGGTGTGCGCGGCACCGGAGACCTGCTGGCGTATGCGGGCGCGGGCGCCGACGCCGTGTTGGTGGGCGAAGGTCTGGTCAAAAGTGGTGACCCGCGCGCCGCGGTTGCCGACCTGGTTACCGCGGGCACCCATCCGTCCTGTCCGAAACCGGCTCGCTAGTCGCTTCGTCACCGAAGAGCCCCAGCGCTGATACGTTGAACCCATGAGCCATCCCCGCGTAGAGCATTGGTGATGGTGGACCTGTCCCGCCCCGACCTTCCGCTCCCGAGCGCAGCCATCGCCGAACCCACCCGCCACGAACCCGATGCGGGTGGTCATTTCGGCGTCTACGGGGGTCGCTACGTCGCCGAGGCGTTGATGGCCGTGATCGAAGAGGTGACCGCCGCCTACGAGAAGGAACGTGTCAACCAGGATTTCCTGGACACCCTCGACTACCTGCAGGCGAGCTATGCCGGCCGGCCGTCGCCCCTCTATGAGGCCCCGCGGCTATCCGAACAGGCCGGCGCGCGCATCTTCCTCAAGCGAGAAGACCTGAACCACACCGGTTCTCACAAGATCAACAACGTGCTCGGTCAGGCGTTGCTGGCCCAGCGCATGGGCAAGAAGCGCGTGATCGCCGAGACGGGAGCCGGCCAGCACGGCGTGGCGACCGCCACCGCGTGCGCCCTGCTCGGCCTGGACTGCGTGATCTACATGGGTGCCGTGGACACCGAGCGCCAGGCGCTCAACGTGGCACGGATGCGCTTGCTGGGCGCGACGGTCGTCTCGGTCGAAAGCGGTTCGAGAACCCTCAAGGACGCCATCAATGAAGCCTTTCGGGATTGGGTTACCAATGCCGACAACACCTTCTACTGCTTTGGCACCGCGGCCGGCCCGCATCCCTTCCCGGCGATGGTCCGCGATTTCCAGCGGATCATCGGCCTCGAGACGCGCGTCCAGATCCAGGCCCAGGCGGGACGGTTGCCCGACGCGGTGGTGGCCTGTATCGGCGGCGGCTCCAACGCCATCGGCATCTTCCACCCCTTTATCGACGATCCGGACGTGCGGCTGATCGGATTCGAAGCGGCCGGCGACGGTGTCGAAACCGGAAGGCACGCAGCAACCTTCAGCGGCGGCTCACCCGGCGCTTTTCAGGGGTCGTTCTCGTATCTGCTGCAGGACGAGGACGGGCAGACCATCGAATCCCATTCCATCTCAGCGGGTCTCGATTACCCCGGGGTGGGTCCAGAGCACGCGCACCTGCGCGAGATCGGGCGTGCGGAGTACCGTCCGATCACCGACGCGGAGGCGATGGATGCGTTCCGCGTCCTATGCCGCACCGAAGGGATCATCCCGGCCATCGAATCCGCGCACGCCGTCGCCGGCGCTCTGCAGCTGGGGGCCGAGCTGGGGCCGGGAGCGATCATCGTGGTGAACCTGTCCGGTCGCGGCGACAAAGACGTCGAGACTGCCGCGAAGTGGTTCGGGCTGTTGGGGTCCAGCGATCGATGACCGTCAAACAAAGCGAAGCGAGCAGACTTCAGTCGATCTTCGATGGCTGCCGCGACGACAATCGCGCGGCGCTGATCGGCTATCTGCCCACCGGTTACCCGGACGTGCCGACGTCCGTGAACGCGATGATCGCACTCGTCGAATCGGGTTGCGACATCATTGAAGTCGGGGTTCCCTATTCCGATCCGGGCATGGACGGCCCGACCATCGCGAAGGCGACCGAGACCGCGCTGCACGGGGGCGTCCGCGTCCGCGACACCCTCGCCGCGGTCGAGGCGATCAGCGCGGCCGGCGGGCGGGCCGTGGTGATGACCTACTGGAACCCCGTGTTGCACTACGGGGTTGACGCGTTCGCTCGAGATCTGGCATCGGCCGGCGGGTACGGCCTGATCACGCCCGACCTCATCCCCGACGAAGCCGGGCAGTGGGTGGCGGCGTCGGAGGGACACGGGTTGGACCGGATATTTCTGGTGGCGCCGTCCTCGACCCCGCAGCGGTTGGCGATGACCGTCGAGGCGTCGCGTGGATTCGTCTACGCGGCTTCGACGATGGGTGTGACGGGGGCGCGTGACGTCGTGTCCAACGCCGCGCCCGAGCTGGTGGGCAGGGTCAAAGAGCTATCCGACATACCCGTCGGTGTCGGCCTGGGG
>DASTKA010000731.1:0-2426 GCA_035716165.1 Mycobacterium sp.
CGGCGGTCAGGTTACTTGCCCGACCCGCGGCACCCAACGACTACCCTTTGGGGCGTGCTGGACTTACGCGGCGACCCGATCGCGCTGACCGCGGCGCTGGTCGACATTCCCAGCGAATCGCGGGACGAAGCGCGGCTGGCCGACGAGGTCGAGGCCGCGCTGCGGGCCCAGACGTCCGGGTTCGAGATCGTTCGCAGCGGGAACGCCGTGCTGGCTCGCACGCACCACCAGCGGCCGTCGCGGGTGCTGCTGGCCGGGCACCTGGACACCGTCCCGGTCGCCGGAAACCTGCCCAGCCGCCGCGAGGGCGGCGACCTGTACGGCTGCGGCACCGCGGACATGAAATCCGGCGACGCCGTCTTTCTGCATCTGGCCGCCACCGTGGCCGACCCGGTGCACGATCTCACGCTGGTGATGTATGACTGCGAGGAAATCGACGCCGCGGCAAACGGATTGGGCCGCATCGAGCGCGAGCTGCCGGATTGGCTGTCCGCCGATGTGGCCATTTTGGGCGAGCCCACCGGCGGCTACATCGAAGCCGGCTGCCAGGGCACCCTGCGCGTGGTGGTCAGCGCCAGCGGGACCCGCGCCCATTCGGCGCGATCCTGGTTGGGAGACAACGCGATTCACAAGCTGGGCGCCGTGCTGGACCGGCTGGCCGCGTACGAGGCGCGCAGCGTCGACATCGACGGCTGCGTCTACCGCGAGGGCCTGTCGGCCGTGCGCATCGACGGCGGTGTGGCGGGCAACGTCATTCCCGACGCGGCCGCCGTGACGGTCAATTTCCGCTTCGCCCCGGACCGGTCGCTGCCCGACGCCCTGCAACACGTGCACGACGTGCTCGCCGGGCTCGACGTGCGCATCGAACAGACCGACGCGGCGGCGGGCGCGCTGCCCGGACTGTCCCAACCCGCCGCCAAGGCCCTGGTCGAGGCGGCCGGCGGCAACGTCCGCGCCAAGTACGGCTGGACCGACGTGGCGCGGTTCGCCGCGCTGGGCATACCGGCCGTCAACTTCGGGCCCGGTGATCCCAATCTGGCCCACAAGCGCGACGAGCGGGTCGCGGTCGCCGACATCACCGCCGCGGTGGAGGTGCTGCGCGGCTACCTGAGCGGCTAAGCCTTCCCACCCGCGCAGCGTTGCGCCTGCGCGGCGGCGTCGGCGGCGGCCGCGTGCAGGCCGATCGACGTCAGCTCGTCGGACACCGCCCGCAGCCCCGCACTATCCCCGGCGGCCAGCGCGCGAGCATGGTTCAGCGCCATTGTCCCTGCAACGCAGTCGATCTCGTCGCAGAGCCGGGCCAGGTGGTCGACGGCCCGGATATCGCCCAGCCGCACGGCCTCATGCCACACCCGCACCGCCACGCCGCGCTGCCCGCCGCGTTCGGCCATCCTGGCGGCGTCTCGAGCCGCAGCCACCGCGCCGTGCGTGTCCCGCACCACGGCAAGCCGCCACGCCCGCGCCACGCCGAGCTCGGGTGCGAACAGCGCCGACTTGGTGCCGTGCCGGGATTCGGCCCTGCTCAACGCCTTTGCCGCGGCGGCGGTGTCGCCCTGCTGGGCCAGCGCGGTCGCCAGCAGCGTGAGGGACAACGGCCCCCACGAGTAGCCGGTGCGTTCCAGGGTGGCGGCTGCCGGAGCCAATAAGGCCGCCGCAGAGGCGAATTCGCCACGGGCCAGCAGTACGTGCGCCAGCAGCACCTCGCCGATCGCGCGGCCCGGCTGTTGCAGCTCGGCGAAATCGGTGAACTGCTGAGCGAGCTGGCGGGCCTCGTCGGGCCGCCCGGCCATCAACAGCGCGGTGGTCTGCCCCAGCCCGATGGTGAAGCGCAGCAGCCCGGGATGTTCGGCGCCCAGGGCGCGCTGCGCCAGCGGTTCGACGTCATCGAATCGGCCCTCGCGCGCCGAACACAGCGCGGCCGCACTGGCCGCCCAGGCCACCGCCTGGTCATCGGCCGACGGCGACGCCAGGACTTCGCCCGCGACCTTCACCGCGTGCCCGACGTTGCCCGCGTTCATCGCGAAGGTCGCGCTGAGCGCGTCCAGGGTGGTTCGCGGGCCGGTATCGGTGACCCGACCGCGCACGGTCCGCAGGAACGCGGTGGCGCGCTCGGGCTCGCTCAGCATCCAGAACTGATTCGCCGCCCGCAAAAGGGCCCAATCCATCAGCGCCGCTTCGGTCAACGCGCCGGAGTCGACGCCGGCCAGCACCGAGTCGGCCTCCCGCCCGCGCCCCTGCCAGGCCAGGGCGTGCGCCAGCGCGAGTCGCGCCGCCAACCCGGCGGAGCGCTGCAGCGCCGCTCGGGCCAGCCGTTCGCCCAGCGCCAAGTCGCCCAGCCGCAGCGCCTGCTGCGCGGCGACGACGACGTCGGCGACCCGCGGGGGAGTCTCGCTGTCCAGCGCCAACGACACCACCCGCAGCCGGTC
>DASTKA010000732.1:0-4237 GCA_035716165.1 Mycobacterium sp.
TTCAAGGACATGTACACCCAGTCCAGCGTCAAGCTCCGGCAATTGCTGATCGACAACAAGGCGACCGCACACGGCGTGGTGGTCGACTCGGCCATTCAGTCCGAATCCACCGACAGGGTCGTCGTGCTGCTCTTCATCGACCAGACCGTCACCAACAATGCCGCACCCGACCCGCGCATCGACCGCAGCAGGATCAAGATGACCATGGAGAAAGTGGACGGTCACTGGCGGGCGAGCAAAGTCCAACTCCTCTGAGCCGAGCGGAGACATCTCATGCTCAAGAGACTGTCGGCGGCGATCGTATTGGCCGCGGCCGCAACGATTCCCAGCACCGCCACCACGCACGCGTCGGCGCCGTCTTTCTGCGGCGAGCTCTCCGGTAACTGGGACGGCCAGTACTGCCACACCGCGGTGACGTCGGAGCGCAACGCGGTGCGCGACATCAAGGTCGCCGTCCCCGACGACCTGGTCGACAATCCGACCACCGGCCCGGTGATCCGGGACTACCTGCGCACCCTGGTCAACAACTGGAAAAACGCCAACGGCAGCATGGCCGCCGACAGCTACGGCGAGGAGAATTTCGAGGTCTTTCGGCACGGCAATCTGCTCAGCGCGGTGTTCCACGAGGACTATCACGCGGACGGACCCAAACCCAACAACGCCTACCGGACCTTCACCTTCGACATGGCGGCAGGCAGGCGGGTGCAGCTGGCGGACCTGACGACGTCGAATCCGCTGACCGCCATTCCCCCACTGGCCCAACCGTTTATCGAGACCGCGCTGAACCAGGCGCCGCCGCCGCACGACCCGGGGAGCTACCCGTTCACCGTCGACCGCTGGACCCCGGACAAGGTCTACTCCGGGGCCTACAAGGCGTGGGCGGTGACTCCCGACGAGCTGATCCTGTACATGCCGGACTACCCGGTAGGGCATGACGAACCGATCAACTTCACGCCCGGCGTCATGCAGTGGTTCATGGATGGCGGCACTGTGCAAGCGCACATCCCGCTGTCCGCGCTGAGCCCGGTGCTGCGTATCTGAGCGGCGCTCGCGATCGCGCAGTGCTTGCGGGGCAATGCCGTTGGCTGACGGTCCCGCCGCTCCTGGCGATTCCCGTGTAAGCCGACGCCCGGTGGGTACCTTCCAGAAGTGCGCCGACCTCTTCCCTGCGTGAGCACCTCCCGTGCTTGCGATGACTCACAGATCCGTCCCGCCGTGCCGCCATCGCGAACACTGTGATGGCGACGCCGAAGCCGGTGCCCGAGGACTTGCGCCAGCTGGCCGACGCCCACGGGGTCGCTACCTTCTACCGAAACGAACGACGCGAACCGGTTCACGTGGACGCCGACGTGGTGGTCCGGGTGCTCGGGTTGCTCGAGGTCGAAGCCGGCAGCGACGCCGACCGGCGGCGCGAATTGGCCAGGCTGGCCGAGCGCAAGCGCGCGGGGGCGCTGGCGCCGACAGTCGCTGTGCGGGTGGACGGCCGGCCGCGGCCATTTCCCGGAGCGGTGGCGTTGGCCGGGGAGGATGGCACCCGCACCAATGTGCGCGACGACGAGCTACCCGGCGATCTGCCGCCGGGCTGGTATCGGTTGCACACCAGGGACGGCCAGGAAGTCACCCTGGTGGCGGCCCCGCCGCGCGTACCCCAAACACCGGTGACCTGGGGATGGATGCTGCAGCTGTATGCGCTGCGCTCGGGCCGTTCATGGGGGATCGGTGACCTGGGCGACCTGCGGGACTTCATCGACTGGACCTCGGCGGCGCACGGCGCGGGGGCGGTGCTGCTCAACCCGCTGAACGCGCCCGGCCCAACGCATCCGGTTCAACCCTCCCCGTACACCCCATCCAGTCGACGATTCGCCAACCCGCTGGCGCTGCGCATCGAGGACCTCGACGCTTACCGTCGGGCCGACCCACAAACCCGCACGGAAGTCGACGCGCTGCGCGTCTCGCCCGGCACCGAGCGGATCGACCATGACCTCGTCTGGGCCGCGAAACGTGCGGCGCTCGAGTTGCTTTGGCGCTCGGAGAACCGGCCCTGCGTACTCGACGACTCATCCAGGGCACTGCACGACTGGGCCACGTATTGCGCGCTGGCCGAGCGATACGGCGGCCGCTGGCCACAATGGCCCGAATCCTTGCGGGACGTCGACGGGCCGGGGGTCACCGCGGCCCGCAAAGAGCTGGCGCCCAGGATCGCCTTTCACGCCTGGGTGCAGCAACGCTGCGCCGAGCAGCTCGCCGAAGTACGCAGCGCCGCACGAAGAGCCGGCATGGCGCTGGGCGTCTTGCATGACCTCCCGGTCGGGGTCGACTCGGACGGCGCTGACGCGTGGGCCCTGGCCGACATGCTGGCCGCCGGAGTTCACGTCGGTGCTCCCCCGGACAATTTCACCCCGCGCGGCCAAGACTGGGGGCTGCCGCCCTGGCGCCCGGACCGGCTCGCCGCCACCGGTTACACCGCGCTGCGAGACATGCTGCGCGCCAATCTTGCCCACGCCGACGGCCTGCGGATCGACCACGTCGCGGGCTTGTGGCGGCTGTGGTGGATACCTCCGGGTGACTCTCCCGATCGGGGCACCTACGTCCACTACGACGCCGACACCATGCTGGCCGTGCTCGCGCTGGAAGCCCAGCGCGCCGGCGCGACCGTGGTCGGGGAGGACCTGGGCACTGTCGAGCCGGAAGTCACGGAAGCGTTGCGCGACAACGGAATGCTGGGCTGCGCGGTGTCGTGGTTCACCCGCGACAAGTCCGCGCCCGAACAACCCTTGCTCGCCCCGTCGAGGTGGCCGTCGCGCGCGGCTGCCAGCCTCTCCACCCACGACCTGCCCACTGCGGCAGGGTTTTTGCGACGCGAACACGTGCGGGTGCGCGCGGAGCTCGGCCTGCTCGATGACGTGGCCGCCGAACAGTCCTCGGCCGACAAGGAGAAAGCCGAGTGGCTGGCGCTGCTGCGTTCCGAAGGGCTGCTGCCACCCGACCCGGACGAGAACGACATCATTGTCGCGATGCACCGCTTCTTGGCGGCGACCCCGAGCCGATTGAAGCTGATCTCGCCCTACGACATCGTCGCCGAGCCGCGGCAGCCCAATTTGCCTGGGACCATTGACGAATACCCGAATTGGCGCCTGCCGCTCCCGGAGACGCTCGAGCAGCTGCGCGTCGATCCACGAGTCGCCGAGATCACCGCCATATTCCGGGCCGCCGCCGAGGGCTGACCCGCGATGCGGGTCGGCGGTCAGTGCGGACCGAACCTGGGTGGAACTCAGTCCTCCGGGTTGTAGCCGAGGTTGGGGGCGAGCCAGCGCTCGGCTTCCTGCAGAGTCCAGCCCTTGCGCTTGGCGTAGTCGGCGACCTGGTCCTGGGCCAGGCGGCCGACCACGAAGTACTGCGACTGCGGATGCGAGAAATACCAGCCGCTGACGGCGGCACCGGGCCACATCGCCATCGACTCGGTCAGTTCGATGCCGGTCCGCTCCCGGACGTCCATCAGCTTCCAGAGCGTCACCTTCTCGGTGTGCTCCGGGCACGCCGGGTAGCCGGGGGCAGGGCGGATTCCCCTGTACTTCTCCTCGATGAGCGCCTCGTTGTCCAGCTGCTCGTCCGGCTGGAATCCCCAGAACTCCTTCCGGACCCGCTGGTGCATCCGTTCGGCGAAAGCCTCCGCCAGCCGGTCGGCGACGGACTCCAGCAGGATCGCGCTGTAGTCGTCCAGGGCCGCCTTGAACTCCGCGATCTTTTCCTGGCTGCCGAGCCCGGCGGTGACGGCGAAGGCGCCGACGTAGTCGGCCAGGCCGGTGTCCTTGGGCGCGATGTAGTCGCCCAGCGACCGGTTCGGGATGCCCTCCCGGTGCTCGCCCTGCTGGCGCAGGTTGTGCAAGGTGGTCAGCACCTCGCTACGGGTGTCGTCGGTGTAGACCTCGACGTCTTCAATACCCGAGCCGACAGCGTTCGCCGGAAAGAAGCCGATCACCCCGTTGGCCGTCAGCCACTTCTCTTTGATCAGGGTGTCGAGCATTTGCTGGGCGTCGTCGTAGAGCTTGCGGGCGGCCTCGCCCGAGGCCGGGTTGTTGAGGATGTCGGGGAAGCGGCCCTTCATCTCCCAGGCGTTGAAGAACGGCTGCCAGTCGATGTACTCGCGCAACTCGGCGAGGTCGTAGTCGAGGAACTCGCGCACGCCGATGCCCTGGGCGGGCACGGGCGGCGTGTAGCCGTCCCACTCGATCGGCGT
>DASTKA010000733.1:0-5472 GCA_035716165.1 Mycobacterium sp.
ATGGCCAGCACCCATTTCGGCTCGGCCATCTGGTCATAGATCTGTCGCAGCACCGGAGCCATCTTCTGGCTGACCCGCCCGGCGACGATCATCAGATCGGCCTGCCGGGGGGTGGCCGAGAACCGCTCCATGCCGAATCTCGCGATGTCGAATCTTGGCCCGGCGGTGGCCATCATCTCGATGGCGCAGCAGGCCAACCCGAATGTCGCCGGCCACAGCGAGTTCTTGCGGACGTAACCCGCAACCTTCTCGACTGTCGACAGCAGAATCCCGCCGGGCAGCTGTTCCTCAAGACCCACGTCTTACCTCAATCCCACGTCAGGCCGCCGCGGCGCCACACGTAGGCGTAGGCCACGAAAACCGTCAGCATGAAAACCACCATTTCGACCAGAGCGAAGGTGCCCAGCGAGTCATAGCTGACCGCCCACGGATACAGGAACACGATTTCGATGTCGAAGACGATGAAGAGCATCGCGGTGAGGTAGTACTTCACCGGAAAGCGCTGCCCGGCCGTCGCATGCGGGCCGCTCACCGACGTTTCGGTGGGTTCGATCCCACACTCGTAGGCCGACATCTTCGACTTGTTGAAGCGTGACGGGCCGGCCAGGCTCGCGATCGCCACCGAGCCGACGGCGAAGGCAGCGGCAATGGCGCCGAGCACCAGGATGGGTATGTAGACGTTCAACTCGCTCCATGATCCGTCGTACGAGCCGCCTGCAGCGGCCAGGCGGTAACCGGGCTGCTGTGACGAACCGTGTCGCAGGCCCGCCACAGTGATTTACAACATAGCGTCGCGGCGAGCGGCGCGCTTGCCCGGGGTGGGCGTTCTGCAGTATTGCCGTGGCCTCTCGCGCTGTGCTGCGCAAACTCGATAGTCGGTGAAAGCAACACCCACGGCCGGACTCGCGCGGCCGCTTCGACGGCCGGGGAAGCACCAGCAAAGATGCGACCGCGCCGAGCGCTGCCGCGGTGAAGATCAGCGGCGTTGCCGCGACCGATAGACCCGTTCTCAGCAAACGTCGCGACTAGCGGTCGCGATGGCGGGTTACGTCGATGTGAGTCAGCGAACCGGGGCCCGCAGCAGGCTCAGCACGGTGCGCCCCAGCACGATGGGGTCGATGGGATGCGGAACCGCGCCCTCGGCGCGAGACCAGGAGGCCAGCCACGCGTCGTCGGGACGCCCGGTCAGCACGATCAGGGGCGGGCAGGTCTCGAGTTCGTCTTTGAGCTGTTTGGCGATTCCCATCCCACCGGTCGGGGTGGCCTCGCCGTCCAGAATGGCCAAGTCGATGCCGCCCTTGTCCATCGTCGCCACCACCATGGGCCCGGTCGCCACCTCGACATAGCTCAGTTCGGGCAGATCCGGATGCAGCTGCTTGCCCAGCGCCCGCATCACCCGTTCGCGGGTTTGGACGTTGCTGCTGTAGACGAGGATCCGCAGGGCGATGGTGGAGTCGGACACGGTGCAGATGCTACTGGTGTCACACCGTGTTCAGCGGGGTGCCCGCGAAATTATTGCGCTGCCCGCACGAAGACGGCGTCCGCCGCGACCGTTGCCGTGGAGCTCATCATGCCAAGCCGGTTCCACCCCAGGTCGAACCGGTCTCGATCGAGCTTGGTTTCGCCGGTGATTCGGATCGAGCCGTCGTCGAGCTCGGTGATCGTGACCGGCAGCGTCACCTCCGCGGTGATGCCTTTGATGGTGAGGTCGGCCCGTAGGTCGGCGGCCTTGCCTTTCGTCGGGTGCACCCCGGTGACGACGACGCCGATCTCCCCGAACCGGTCGACGTCGAAGAAGTCGGCGGAGCGAAGGTGTTTGTCGCGGCGGCCGATACCGGTGTCGATCGACGCGGCCCGGATGTCGACACGGCCGAAAACCGCTTCGTTGCCGCTCAGTTGGCCATCGCCGGTGAAATCGGTGAAGCGGCCCTTGACGTTCACCAGGCCCCACATGTTGCGGATCTTGAATGTGATGGCCGAGCGATCCCGGACCAGCGTCCACGTGCCGGCCATCTCGGGATCGTGAAGCAGTGTCTCCAAAGTCGTCATCGTCACCCCCAATGTGTCGTGGCGAATCTAGCGCTAGTTCATCAACGGCGCGATCCCAGCGGGATCGAAGTATTCGTCGATGCGCACGATCAGGCCGTCGGGGCCCACCCTGATCACGATGCAGACCCGCAGCGAGATCGACTGTCCGGCATGCCCGGTGGCGTGCAAGATGTGCTGCTGGACGAAGCCCTGGGCCGATCCGTCATCGAAGGTCTGCCGGTCAAGGATTTCGTAGCGACGCTGCGTGGTCGCACCGATGAACCAATCGATGACCCTCATCGCGCGCGCCTTGTCGTCGTCACGGCGCGAGCCGACGCGCCATACCGCGATGTCGTCGCTCCACATCGCGTCGACCGCGGCGATATCGCTGCGCTCGATCGCCGTGAACAGGCGGTTGGCCGCATCGATGACCGTCTCGGTGCTGGAAGCGGGCATGTCTGGTTCCTCTCTGATCGCCGAGCTATTCGCTGTCGTATCCGGGGTGGGCGACGGCCAATCGGCGTCGTACCAGGTCGCGCAGGCAGGCGGTGACCTCTTCCGCTCGCCCGTCCATCTCGCCGGCCCGTATCGCGGCGGCCAGCTGCTCCTCGTCGGCGAAGCCCAGCCCGGCGAGCGCGGCACGGGATTCCGCCTCGCTTTCGTCGAGCAGTTCGCGCTCGACGATGCGCAACGCGTTGGCCGCGACCCGGGCGTGGAAGTTGACCTGGCCTTCGGTCGCCGCGCGCACGTCGGTTTCCAGGAACTCGGCGACCGCGGCCACCAGTTCGGCGGCCAGCGGGCGGCCGTACGCGCCGATCATCAGGCCGTCTCCAGCAGGTTGAGCAGGTCCCACTCGGTCTCGCACACCCGGCGGCCGATGGTGGCCAACTCGACCGAGCGGTTCTGCCCGCTCAGATGCCGTTCGGCCTGAAAGCGGCAGATGACACCCCAGCGCAGGGTGGCCAGCACCAGCCACCAGTGGAACGCCACCCGGTCGACGGTAGTCGCGCTGGCCCGCTCGTAGGCGCGCAGGAAGCTCTCGATGCTGCCCAGGCCGCCGGCGCCGAGGCTGGCCGGCGCGCCGAATCGCCAGGCCCGGATGCAGAACCACGCCAGGTCTTCGTATGCCTGCCCGACGTGCACGAGCTCCCAGTCCAGCACCGCGGCCAGGTTCGATCCGTCGACGATGAGGTTGCCCATCCGAAAGTCGCCGTGCACCAACACCGCCGGCGACGGTTGGGGACGGTGGGCGGCCAGCCAGCGAAACCCCCACTCGAAGGTTGCGGTGGTGTCGCCCATGTCGTCGAGACGTTGACGCCATTCGGCCAGTTGGTCTTCGTGGGTCAATCCCGGAACGTCCGTGTCGGCGCGGTGAATGGCGGCCACCGCCTGCGCGCACTGCTGCAGCAACTGCGTGCGCGCCGCGTGTCCGTCGGCGCCGTCCTGCTGACGCTGGATGCGCCGCACGATGGTCTCGCCCTTGATCTCGTCACAGATCAGGAACGGATTGCCCAGTGCGGCAGGAGAATTGTCGGCGATGAGCACGTGGGGCACCGGCGCGCCGGCGGCGCGCGCGGCGGCCTGCGTCCTGGCCTCGAGTTCCATGCCGGCATGCACGTCGTCGGGTGGGCCGGTGCGCAAGATCAGCGCACGACGCTGCGCATCGGTGACGGCCTCGAACGCCCAGGTGGTTCTGCTGGCGCCACCGGTCAGCGCGCGCAGGTTCTCGACCGCGGTGTGGGTGCCGAGGGCCTCCGTGAGCACCCTGGCCAGTTTGGTGCTCAGTTCCGTCGACTCGATGCTGTCCATCACTTCTTGCCGAATTTGAACAGCCGCTGCGCCACGCGGCGAATCTGGATTTCCTCGGCGCCCTCGGTGATCCGGTAACGGCGGTGGTGGCGGTAGATGTGCTCGAACTGTTCGTGCCGGCTGTAGCCGAGGCCGCCGTACACCTGCATGGCGCGGTCGGCGGCGTCGCAGACCAGCCGGTTGGCGCGATAATTCGCCATCGACACCTTGTCGGAGACCTCCATGTGGTGGTCGCGGTCCAGATGCCAGGCGGCGTAGTGCACCAGCAGCCGCACCATCTGCGCTTCGGTCTGCAGCTCGGCCAGGGGCCACTGCACGGCCTGGTTGATTGACAGCGGCTTGCCGAAAACCAGCCGGCCGGCGGCGTACTCGGCGGCGCGGTCGATGCAGTACTGTGCCGCGCCCAGGCTGCTCGCCGCCTGCCGAATCCGGTTCTCGTGCAGGAAGGTTTGGGCGACCTCGAGGCCGCGGTCCACCTCGCCGAGCACCGCGTCGGCGGGAATCCGTACATCGGTCAGCTCGACCTCGCCGTGATCGGTGGGCATGTTGAACGTCCACCAGTAGTAGGGGACGTTGAATCCGGGCGAATCGGTTGGCACCAAAAACGCGGTGATGCCCACGGCGGCTCCCGGTTCGCCGGAGGTGCGGGCGAAGACCAGGTCGTGGGTCGCGCGGTGCACGCCGGTGTTGAACCGCTTGGCGCCGTTGATCACCCAGCTGTCGCCGTCGCGTTCGGCGCGGGTCTGAAGCCAGGTGGCATCCGATCCGTGTTGCGGCTCGGTCAGGCCGAAGGCCATGGACCTTTCCCCGGTGATCAATGCCTCCGACCACGCCTTGCGTTGGTCGTCGGTGCCGAATCGCTCCATCATGATGACCTGCGGGAAGTTCCCGACGATCGACGATTCGTTCTGCAGGTCGTTGTGCAGGCCAAGCCCCTTGTGCGCCAGGTGTTCGCGAATGACCGCCATGTCGACGTTGCTGCCGTCGCGGCCGCCCAATGCGGCGGGCAATCCGTAGCGCAGCCAGCCGGCCTTGTCCGCGCGCCTGCGCATCTCGGCGAGCAGCTCCTCCCATTCTTCGGTCGGGATCCCGCCGTTGTCCCAATCGGTGCGCGCATGCTCGCGGCGCTGGTCGAAGTACTGCATGTTCTCGCGCTCGAGCGGCTTGATCTCGGTCTCGATGAACTCGTCCATCTCGGCGAGCAGCCCCGGAAGGTGTTCTGGCAGAGTGAAGTCCATCGTGATCTCCTTACGCGCCGTAGAGCGTTTTCTTCCAGATTGTCGACAACGTGGCAATGGCGTCGCGATCGCTGATCTTCAGGCCCAGGCGGGAGGGACCGACGACGACGGTGGTGAAGTTCTCGAACAGCAGCGCGATGGCCGCCGCGGTGTGTTGGGGGTTGAGTTCGGATGCGTAGCCCTGCTCCTGCGCGCGGCGCACCGAGGCGGCCACGATGTCCATGCCCAAGCGCCGGAATTCGTTCTGGACGTTCGCGAAGCGCTGCTGGGTGGCGCCCAGCTGGGCCACGGCGATCATGATGCCGATGTTCTGCTTGAACATGTTCCAGTAGCCGGTGACCACCGAGGTGAAGAAGGCGTCGTCCTCGGGGGAGTCCGGCAGCTGGACGTTCAGTCC
>DASTKA010000734.1:0-3650 GCA_035716165.1 Mycobacterium sp.
GTTGCGCGATCATCCGGCGCTTCTGGCCGCGGCCGAGAACGATGAGGTGCTCGCCTGCTTCGTTCTCGACCCACGCCTGGAAAAGTCGTCGGGACAGCGCCGGCTGCAGTACCTGGGTGACTCGCTGCGCCGGCTGCGTGACGATCTCGACGGTCGGTTGCTCGTCACCCGCGGGCAGCCCGACACGCAGATTTCGCTCCTAGCCAAGGAGATCGGCGCGTCGGCGGTACACATCTCCGAAGACTTCGCGCCGTTCGGAAAGCGCCGTGACGAGCGGGTGCGTGCGGCGCTGGATCCGGTGCCGTTGGTGGCGACGGGGTCGCCTTATCTGGTCTCCCCCGGTCGCGTCACCAAGCCGGACGGCTCGCCCTACAAGGTGTTCACCCCTTTCCTGCGTCAGTGGCAGAAGACCGGCTGGCGCGAGCCGGCGAAGTCGAACGCGAAGTCCGCACGCTGGCTGGATCCCGCGCGGCTGCGGATCAAGCAGTGCGAGATCCCCGATCCCGGATCCGCCCTCGAGGTGGCGGCAGGCGAGGCGGCGGCGCGCAAGCAGTGGAAGTCGTTCGTCGACAACGGGTTACAGAGCTATGCCGAGGACCGCAACAGGCCGGACCTGACCGGGACCAGCCGCATGTCGGCGCACCTGAAGTTCGGCGCCATTCATCCGCGCACCCTGGCCGCCGACCTGGACCCGCGCAGCGGCGGCGCGCAGGCCTTCTTGCGGGAGTTGGCTTTTCGTGACTTCTACGCCGACGTGCTGCACCACTGGCCGGCCAGCAGCTGGCGCAATTGGAACAGCGATTTCGACGGCATCCAGACCGATACCGGAGCCGAGGCCACCCACCGCTTCGAGGCGTGGAAAGCCGGCGAGACCGGTTTTCCCTTCGTCGACGCCGGGATGCGACAGCTGCGCGACACCGGCTTCATGCACAACCGGGTGCGGATGATCGTTGCCTCGTTTCTGGTCAAGGACCTTCATCTGCCGTGGCAATGGGGCGCCGAATGGTTCCTCGAGCAGCTGGTGGATGGCGACATGGCGAACAATCAGCACGGCTGGCAGTGGTGCGCGGGGTGCGGAACCGATGCCGCGCCCTACTTTCGGGTGTTCAACCCGATCACCCAGGGTGAGAAGTTCGATCCGTCGGGCGACTACATCCGGCGCTGGGTGCCCGAACTGCGCTCGGCCGACGACGTGCACCTGAGCAAGGGTGAGCGGCCGGACGGCTACCCCGCGCCCATCGTCGACCACGCCGCCGAACGCGCCGAGGCGCTGCGGCGCTATCAAAGCATCTGAGCCATTCGCCATCCCGTCATCGACGACGCCTCCGCGAACCGATGCGCCCCATCCGGGTCGCTAGTGGGCGGCCTTTTTGCGTTCGATGTCGGCCAGGGCGGCGGCCAGCTCGGCGCGCTGCGCGGCCGAGCTCTCCCAGGCGAGTTGGCGGTTCTTGACCACCTTGGCCGGCGCGCCGACCGCGATCGAGTAGTCCGGAATCACCCCGCGGACGACCGCGTGAGAGCCCAGCACGCAGCCACGTCCGATGGACGTGCCGCGCAGCACCGACACCTTGACGCCCACCCAGGTGTCCGGACCGATCCGGACCGGTGACTTGACGATGCCCTGATCCTTGATCGGCAGGGAGATGTTGTCCATGCGGTGGTCGAAATCGCAGACATAGCACCAGTCCGCCATCAACACCGAGTCGCCGAGCTCGATGTCGAGGTACGCGTTGATGACGTTGTCGCGGCCCAGCACCACCTTGTCGCCGAACCGCAGCGACCCCTCGTGCGCGCGGATGGTGTTCTTGTCGCCGATGTGCACCCACCGCCCGATCTCGAGCTGCGAGAGCTCGGGTGTCGCGTGGATCTCCACGCCCTTGCCGAGAAACACCATGCCGCGGGTGATGATGTGCGGGTTGGCCAGCTTGAACTTCAGCAGCCGCCAATAACGCACCAGGTACCACGGGGTATACGCGCGGTTGCGCAGCACCCATTTCAGCGAGGCCAGCGTGAGAAACTTGGCCTGGCGCGGGTCCCGCAGGTTCGATCCACGCCACCGGCGATGGACCGGTGCGCCCCACATGGATGTCATGGCCGGAAAGCCTAGTCGAGTGGCCAAGCGATACCCTCACGTGTACTCGATCGCCCACCCGCCGAACGCCCTGCGGAAGGACCTGGAAACCGACGTGCTTGCCGGACGACTCGTCAGTGGGTTCCGGCGTTGTTCATCCCTGGTGTCGGCGGCTGTGCTCGCGGTCATGCTCGGCGCCTGCGGCAACACCGACTCGTGGGTCGACGCCTCGGCCGCACAAGGCTGGGCGGCGCAGTACGCCGACGCCGCCAACAGCAGCTACACCACCACCGGCGGGGCCACCAAGCTGGGGCTGCAATGGACCCGGTCGGTGAAAGGAAGTCTGGCCGCCGGACCGGCGCTCAGCGCGCGCGGTTATCTGGTCCTCAACGCCCAGACCTCGGCGGGATGCTCGCTGATGGAGTGGGAGAGCAACCACAACGGGCGGCAGCGCTGGTGTGTGCGTCTGGTCCAGGGCGGCGGCTTCGGCGGCCCGCTGCTCGACGGTTTCGACAATGTCTACGTCGGCCAGCCCGGCGCCTTCCTGTCTTTTCCGGTGACCCAGTGGACGCGGTGGCGCCAGCCGGTGATCGGCATGCCCACCACGCCGCGGTTCCTCGGCCAAGGCCAGCTGCTCGTGGTCACGCACCTGGGACAGGTGTTGGTGTTCGACTCCCATCGCGGCGAGGTGGTGGGAAGCCCACTCGATCTGGTCGACGGCGTCGACCCCACCGACGCCGCGCGCGGTTTGGCCGATTGCGCGCCGGCCCGCCTGGGCTGTCCGGTCGCGGCCGCGCCCGCCTTCGCACCGGCCAACGGAATGGTGGTCCTCGGCGTCTGGCAACCCGGCGCTCCCGCCGCGAGCCTGGTGGGACTGAAGTATCACCCCGGCCAGACGCCGCTGCTGACCCGCGAATGGACCAGCGACGCCGTCGGCGACGGTGTCATCGCCAGCCCGGTGCTGTCGGCCGACGGGTCGACCATCTACGTCAACGGCCGCGACCAACGACTGTGGGCGCTGCGGGCCGCCGACGCGAAAGTGAAATGGTCGGCGCCGCTTGGTTTCTTGGCGCAGACGCCGCCGGCCGTCACCCCGCAGGGCCTGATCGTGTCGGGCGGCGGCCCCGACACCCGGCTGGCGGCATTCAAGGATGCCGGCGATCACGCCGATCAGGCGTGGCGCCGCGACGATGTTCTCCCCCTGTCGACCTCGAGCCTGGCCGGCACCGGCGTCGGCTACGCGGTGGTCAGCGGTCCACCGGCAAACGGCGCACCCGGCATGTCGCTGCTGGTGTTCGACCCGGGCAGCGGCCGCACGCTGAACAGCTATCCGATGCCCGCGGCGACGGGGTATCCGGTCGGGGTATCGGTCGGCACGGATCGCCGAGTGGTGGCGGCCACCAGCGACGGCCAGGTCTACGGTTTCGCGCCGGCATGACCCGGACATACTTGCGTGGCGCCGAACTTAGATCGCCAGCGGCGGGATGGCGTTGCGCGGCACCTGGGCCTGCAGCGGGCCGCCGAACGCCGGCAGCATCTCGCCCGGGGCGAAGTAGAAGATCAGCTGGTCGTCGGTGAT
>DASTKA010000735.1:0-2082 GCA_035716165.1 Mycobacterium sp.
GTAGTTGTCGAGGGTTCTAATCTCGATTTGCACCGACGCCTCCCTCAGCCAGTCAAAGCGGCCGGATACGGCGTGTCGGCTGGCCGCGAATGCTGAACAGCGTCGCGCACCAGCACCCAGCCGCCCTTGCCTCCGGGTACAGCGCCACACAGCATCAGCAGCCCCTTTTCGACATCGACATGGGCAACCGAGAGATTGAGCGTGGTTACGCGCTCGTCACCGAGGTGCCCCGCCATCTTCTTGTTCTTGAATGTCCGCCCGGGATCCTGGCGGTTACCCGTAGAACCATGGCTGCGATGGCTGATCGATACGCCGTGGCTTGCTTCCAGGCCGCTAAAATTCCATCGCTTCATGGCACCCGCGAAGCTCTTGCCCTTAGTCGTGCCACACACGTCGACGCGTTGGCCAAAGACGAAATGAGCTGCGGACAGCGTGGCTCCCGGTTCGAGCAGCGCCTCCGGCGCCACGCGGAACTCCTTCAGCCGCTGCTTCGGCTCTACTTTTGCGCTGCCGAAATGGCCACGATTGGGCCGAGACACGTTCTTCACCTTGGCCCGTCCCCACCCGACCTGAACCGCCGTGTAGCCGTCGCGCCCCTGGGTACGCTGCGCCACTACCTGCAGCTGGTCTATCTGCAGAACGGTCACCGGCACATGCGTGCCGTCGTCCCGGAACAGGCGCGTCATTCCCAACTTTCTCGCCAGTAACCCGGTGCGCATCTATGGCCTCCCCGTGGGTCCTGGCAGGTCTACAGTTTGATCTCGACATCGACGCCGGCGGCAAGGTCGAGCTTCATCAGCGCGTCCACAGTTTGCGGCGTCGGCTCGACGATATCGAGCAGTCGACGATGGGTGCGAATCTCGAACTGTTCGCGACTTTTCTTGTCGACGTGCGGCGAGCGGTTGACGGTAAACCGCTCGATATGCGTCGGTAACGGGATCGGTCCGCGGACCCTGGCACCGGTGCGTTTGGCCGTGTTCACGATCTCCTTAGTGCTGTTGTCCAGCACGCGGTGGTCGTAGGCCTTGAGGCGGATGCGGATATTCTGGTTGTCCATAGTTCTTGCTTCCGGGTCGCGACGCCGGCCCATTCCGCCGCTCAGGCAACAATCGCGGCGACGACGCCGGCACCCACGGTTCGTCCGCCCTCACGAATTGCGAAGCGCAGACCCTCGTCCATGGCGATCGGCGCGATCAGCTCCACGTCCATGGACACGTTGTCGCCCGGCATCACCATCTCGGTGCCTTCCGGCAGTTGCACCACGCCGGTCACGTCGGTGGTGCGGAAATAGAACTGAGGGCGGTAATTGGTGAAGAAGGGCGTGTGACGGCCGCCTTCCTCTTTGGTGAGGATGTACGCCTCGGCCTTAAATTTCGTGTGCGGCGTAATCGAGCCGGGCGCAGCCAGCACCTGCCCGCGCTCCACCTCCTCGCGCTTGGTTCCACGCAGCAGCGCGCCGATGTTGTCGCCCGCCTCGCCCTGGTCCAGCAGCTTACGGAACATTTCCACGCCTGTGACGACAGTCTTCTGGGTGGCCCGCAAACCCACGATCTCGACTTCATCGCCGACCCGCACCACACCACGCTCGACACGGCCGGTGACCACGGTGCCGCGGCCAGAAATCGAGAACACGTCTTCAATCGGCATCAGGAAAGGCCGATCCTTCGGGCGCTCCGGCTGCGGGATGTAGCTGTCCACCGCCTCCATAAGCTTCAGGATGGACTGCTCGCCCATCTCCGGGCCGCGGTCTTCCAGCGCGCACAGCGCCGAGCCGCGCACGATCGGGATGTCGTCGCCGGGGAATTGGTACGAGGACAGCAGCTCGCGAACTTCCATCTCCACGAGTTCGAGCAACTCGGGATCGTCCACCATGTCCACCTTGTTCAGGTAGACCACCAGCGCCGGCACGCCCACCTGGCGAGCGAGCAGGATGTGCTCGCGAGTCTGCGGCATCGGGCCGTCAGCGGCGGAGACCACGAGGATCGCGCCGTCCATCTGGGCCGCGCCGGTGATCATGTTCTTCACGTAGTCGGCGTGACCGGGACAATCGACGTGGGCGTAATGCCGGTTCTGCGTCTCATA
>DASTKA010000736.1:0-2694 GCA_035716165.1 Mycobacterium sp.
CTCCTGCCGAGCCCGCATCGTTACGGCGCAGCGTCCACGCCGGCACCCAATGGGTGACGGTCTTGCGCTGAGACCCGTAGGCGATCGGGTAGGTCACCAGCCCCCACCAGTCGCCCTGCTCGCACAGCGCCCAACAGGTCAGCCAGCCCTCGACGACCTTGTGCAGCTGCAAGCCGTTGGGCTGGTAGCGGCCCGAGCGGTGCGGCTCGCGGGGGAAAAGCACCGTCAGGTCGACCAGAACCGCGATCGCCGGGCGCACCACCCGAAACGGGTTCCGGACCGGTTGTCCGTTGTATCCGATCGACGCGAGCGGACCCATCGATCGATCATACGTTCGAATTCGTGGGAGTCCGTCGTTTGGACGCCGGGACCTGGCCGGCCGAATATAGTCGGCTCAGCTCAGCACCCAGGGGGAGGTCCGCATGAAGAAGATCTACGCCGCCGGTTTACTGGCGCTCGCCGCGGCGATGACCGCGGGAGCGGGCGTGGCCAGTGCCGACGAGGTGGAGGTCGACGGTACTTACTCGAGCCTCGAGGGTTGCCAAGCGGACGCCCCGAACGTCGAGATCACCCACAACGACCACTTGTACAGCCGATGGGACTGCCGGTTCGGTTCCGACGGCTTCTGGCACGTGTGGCTGCTCACCTGAGCCACCCCCGCGGCTAGTCGGCCGCCGGCCGGGCACGCCTCCCGCTTCTGGCACTATTGCCACGTGCGTGACGGCCCGGTGAGCGCCCCGGCTACCGGCGATCGACAGCGTCACCGCGGCGCGCCGGCGGCGTTGGACCCATTACTCGTCGCTGTGCTGGCCGCCGCGGTCAGCATGGCCGGCGCGGCCCGGCCTTCCTTCTGGTACGACGAGGCCGCCACCATCTCGGCCGCCTACAGCCGGTCGTTGGCCCAGATGTGGCACATGCTGGGCAATGTGGACGCCGTCCACGGTTTGTATTACCTGCTGATGCACGGGTGGTTCCAGATTTTTCCGCCCACCGAGTTCTGGTCGCGGGCGCCCAGCGCCCTGGCGGTCGGGGGCGCCGCCGCCGGCGTCGTCGTGCTGGGCAAGCAGTTCTCGTCGAGAACCGTCGCGGTGGCCTCCGGCGTGTTCTGCGCGATCCTGCCGCGGGCGACGTGGGCGGGCATCGAGGCTCGCCCCTACGCCATGTCGATGATGGCGGCCGTGTGGCTGACCGTCCTGCTGGTCTACGCCACGCGCCGTGACACCGGCTGGGTGTGGCTGTCCTACGCCATCGCGTTGGCCGGCTCGATCGTGCTCGACGCGTACCTCGCGCTGTTGCTGGCGGCCTATGTCGTGTTCGTCGGCGCCTTCCACCGGAACCGAAGGACGTTGGCGGGCTTCATCATTGCGTCGGTCGCGGCCGTGGCAGCCCTGGTGCCGTTCCTGATGACGGTCGCCGGGCAGGCGCACCAGATCAGTTGGGTCGCACCCATCGGTCACCGCACCATCGAAGACGTGCTGATGCAGCAGTATTTCGAACGATGTCCGCCGTTCGCGGTGCTGTCGGCGTTGCTGATCGGTGCGGCAATCGTGTTGTGGCTCAGCAGTTCCGCGGGTCCGCCGCAGTCGGAGCGCCGGCTGCTGGTGCTCGCGGCGGCGTGGCTTGCGGCGCCGACGGCCGCGATCGTGACGTATTCGGCGCTGGTCCATTCGATCTACACGCCGCGCTACTTGTGCTTCACCGCGCCGGCGCTGGCGCTGATCCTGGGTGTCTGCGCCGGTGCGGTGGCCGCCAGGCCGTGGGTGACGGCGGCGGTCATCGGCCTTTTCGCCGTCGCCGCTGCACCGAATTACATTCGGGTGCAACGTAACCCGTACGCCAAATACGGAATGGACTACAGTCAGGTCGCCGACCTGATCACCGCGAAGGCAGCGCCCGGCGATTGCCTGCTGGTGAACGACACGGTGACGTTCATGCCGGCTCCCATGCGCCCGCTGTTGGCGGCGCGCCCGGATGCCTACCGCAAGTTGATCGATCTCACGCTGTGGCAGCGGGCGACCGACCGCAATGACGTGTTCGACACCAATCTCATCCCCGAGGTGGTGGCCAGGCCGTTGAGCCAGTGCGCCGTCGTCTGGATCATCACCCAGGCCGATCCGTCCCAGCCGGCGCACGAGCAGGGTCCGGCGCTGCCGCCCGGCCCGGTGTATTGGGCGAGCACCGCCTTCGCGGTGCCGCACGACCTGGGCTTCCGGCTGGTGGAGCGCTGGCAGTTCAACCTCGTCCAGGTGCTCAAAGCCCAGCGATAGTCACCAGATGTGGATCCAGTCGACGAGCATGTCCGCCGGGAGGCCCGCAGCCGCGGGATCTCCGGCGCCGACCCCGCCGACCGCCAGCGTGAACATGGGGCTCAGCCAGTAGCCGGGATTGTTGAACGGCCACCGGAAGTCGTCGGGGGCGCCCCCGTGGACGTGGATGGGTTTGTTCGGAACGCTGAAGTACTGCGCCCCGTCGCGGGCGAATTGAAATCCTTCCTCGCCCCAGTGCATGCGCCAGGTGTGCCAGGCGCCGTCGACCATGCCGGGAATCGATTTGCCTTCCCAGGTCTTCCCGTTCGACGCGGCGTGCACCGTCGTGCCCGGGGGCCACGAGCCGTTGCCGTACCACTCGAAGAGGTCGACCTCACCGTCCGGCAGCGGATCCTCGTTGACACCCCAGAACGCCGCCCAGAGGCCC
>DASTKA010000737.1:0-7265 GCA_035716165.1 Mycobacterium sp.
TGTGGAGATCACCTCCCTCGACATTTCCGAACAGCTGGCCCGTCGCCGCCTCGGTTATGGCCGCGGCGCCCGGATGGCTTTCGAGCGGGACGCGGTGAGCGTGCTGTCCGGAGTGCGTCACGGTGTCACCCTGGGCGGGCCCATCGCCGTCGAGATCGGCAATACCGAATGGCCCAAGTGGGAGACCGTGATGGCCGCCGACCCGGTCGACCCGGGCACGCTGGCCGACAGCGCGCGCAATGCGCCGCTCACCCGGCCGCGGCCCGGCCACGCCGACTACGCGGGCATGCTCAAGTACGGCTTCGACGACGCCCGGCCGGTGCTGGAGCGGGCCAGCGCCCGCGAGACCGCGGCCCGCGTCGCGGCGGCCACCATCGCCCGCTCGTTTCTGCGTCAGGCGCTCGGCGTCGAGGTGCTCTCGCACGTGATCGCGATCGGCCCGTCGGCGCCCTACGAGGGCCCGCCGCCGGGCCCGGGCGACCTGCCCGCGATCGACGCGAGCCCGGTTCGGGCGTACGACAAGGCGGCCGAGGAGTCGATGATCGCCGAGATCGAAGCCGCGAAGAAGGACGGCGACACGCTCGGCGGCGTGGTCGAGGTGGTGGTCCTGGGCCTGCCCGTCGGGCTGGGCTCGTTCACCAGCGGCGACAACCGGCTCGACAGCCAGCTCGCCGCGGCCGTGATGGGCATCCAGGCGATCAAGGGCGTCGAGATCGGGGACGGCTTCGAGACGGCACGCCGCCGTGGCAGCCGCGCCCACGACGAGATGTACCCCGGCCCCGACGGTGTGGTCCGCTCGACCAACCGCGCGGGCGGCCTGGAAGGCGGCATGACCAACGGCCAGCCGCTGCGGGTGCGCGCCGCGATGAAGCCCATCTCCACGGTGCCCCGGGCGCTGGCCACCGTCGACATGGCGACCGGCGACGAGGCCGTCGCCATCCACCAGCGCTCGGACGTGTGCGCGGTGCCGGCCGCCGGCGTGGTGGTCGAGGCCATGGTGGCGCTCGTGCTGGCCCGCGCGGCGCTGCAGAAGTTCGGTGGCGACTCGCTGGCCGAAACCCGCCGCAACGTCGAGTCCTACCGGCGCGCGGTCGCCGAACGGGAGTCGCCGGCCGCCCGGGGTACCGCGTAATGGCGCCCAAAGCGGTCCTGGTGGGTTTGCCGGGCTCGGGCAAGTCCACCATCGGCCGGCGGTTGTCCAAGGCGCTCGGCGTCGATTTCCTGGACACCGATGTGGCGATCGAGCGGCAGACCGGGCGCCCCATCGCCGACATCTTCGCCACCGACGGCGAGCCGGAGTTCCGCCGCATCGAGGAGGACGTGGTGCGCGCCGCGCTCGCCGATCACGACGGCGTGGTCTCACTCGGGGGCGGCGCCGTCACCAGCCCGGGGGTGCGGGCGGCACTCGCCGGTCACACCGTCGTCTACCTGGAGATCAGCGTGACCGAAGGCGTGCGGCGCACCGGCGGCAACACCGTGCGCCCGCTGCTGGCCGGGCCCGATCGCGCCGACAAGTACCGCGCGCTCCTGGCCGAACGCAGCCCGCTGTACCGGCGGGCCGCGACCATCCGCGTCGACACCAACCGGCGCAATCCCGGCGCGGTGGTCCGCTACATCGTCTCGCGGTTGCAGGCTCCCGCCGGGGCGGCGACATGACTAATCCTCGGGAGCCGGTCACCATCGAGGTGGCCGTGGACCCCCCGTACCCGGTGATCATCGGTACCGGCCTGCTGGGCGAGCTGGACGAACTTCTGTGCAGCCGGCACAAGGTGGCCATCGTGCATCAACCGGTGCTGGCCGAGACCGCCGAGGTGATCCGAAGCCGCTTGGCGGACAAGGGTGTTGACGCGCACCGCATCGAGATCCCGGACGCCGAAGACGGCAAAGACCTGCCCGTCGTCGGTTTCTTGTGGGAAGTGCTGGGCCGCATCGGAATTGGGCGCAAAGACGCATTGGTCAGCCTCGGCGGCGGTGCCGCCACCGACGTCGCGGGCTTCGCGGCGGCGACGTGGCTGCGCGGCGTCGACATCGTGCATGTGCCCACGACGTTGCTCGGCATGGTCGACGCGGCCGTCGGCGGCAAGACCGGGATCAACACCGACGCCGGGAAGAACCTGGTCGGGTCGTTTCACCAGCCGCACGCGGTGCTCGTTGACCTCGCGACGCTGCAGACGTTGCCGCCCAACGAACTTGTCGCGGGGATGGCCGAAATCGTCAAGGCCGGCTTCATCGCCGATCCGGTGATTCTCGACCTCATCGAGGCCGATCCGCAGGCCGCGGTCGATCCCTCGGGTGACGTCCTGGCGGAGCTGATCCGCCGCGCGATCGCCGTCAAGGCAGAGGTCGTCGCCGCCGACGAGAAAGAGTCGGAGCTGCGCGAAATCCTCAACTACGGGCACACTTTGGGGCACGCTATCGAGCGCCGCGAGCGCTACCAGTGGCGACACGGCGCCGCGGTGTCGGTGGGCCTGGTCTTCGCCGCGGAGCTGGCCCGGCTGGCCGGCCGGCTCGACGACGCCACCGCGCAGCGCCATCGCACCATCCTGTCCTCGCTCGGCCTGCCGGTCAGCTACGACGCCGACGCGCTGCCGCAGCTGCTGGAATACATGGCGGGAGACAAGAAATCGCGGGCCGGGGTGCTGCGGTTCGTGGTCCTCGACGGACTGGGCAAGCCGGGCCGGCTGGCCGGCCCCGACCCGTCGCTGCTGGCCGCCGCCTATGCCGGGGTGGCTCATGAGCGCGCCGGCGACGATGAGGAGGAGCGGCGCCGATGACCCAGACGGTGCACGTCATCAACGGCCCGAACCTGGGCCGGCTGGGCCGGCGCGAGCCCGACGTCTACGGCGACACGACCCACGATCAGCTGGCCGCGCTGATCGAGCGGGAAGCCGACACGTTGGGACTCAAAGCCGTTGTGCGGCAAAGCGATAACGAATCAGAACTGCTGGACTGGATCCATGCGGCGGCCGATTCGGGCGAACCGGTGATCCTGAACGCCGGCGGCCTCACCCATACCTCGGTGGCGCTGCGCGACGCCTGCGCGGAGTTGAGTGCACCCCTGATCGAGGTGCACATCTCCAATGTCCATGCGCGGGAGGAGTTTCGGCGGCACTCCTACCTCAGCCCGGTCGCGACCGGAGTGATCGTCGGGCTGGGGGTGCAGGGCTACCTGCTCGCCCTGCGCTATCTCGCCGGGGAGCCCGGCGCCGAGAGCTAGGCCCTGTCGTCCGGCTTGGTGTGCTCGTCGCGGGTGCGGATCGTCTCGGTCTTCGGGTCGTCCCCGGGCTTGCCGATCCTTTCGGTCGGTGATTCCTTGGTGCCCGAAGCGTCGGAGTGCGCCTCACGCTCGGCCGTGGCGACCGACCCGGTCCGCGCCTCGCTGTGCGCGCCCGGCCGCTGCGTAGGGATCTCGCCGGTGGGCGTGTCGTCGCCGCGCACCGCGGAGAACACGTCGGTGTCACCGTCCCGCTCGCGTTTTTGGTCAAGGCCGTGGTGCTTCTCCGGAGTCTTCTCCGCCCGCCGGTCCACCCGCCAGCGCCCGAACGTCACGCCGATGATTCCGGGCAGGAAGACGCACAGCGCGGTGAAGGCCGCGAACGTCGTCAGCTCGTTGAGCAGCCCGCCGGTGTACAGGCCGTTGTAGAACAGCGCGATCACCCAGGACACGGCGCCGCTGAGCACACCGGCCAGTAGGCCGGCCAGCAGCCAGGTCATCGCCAGGTCGCCGCGGCGGTCCGGATCCGGGTTGGCCAGGGCGTCGGCCCGGCCGTCGCGAACCCCCCAGATGATTACGGCGATGATGAACAAAAGCAGCAGCACCACGCTGAACAACCCGGCGTTCGTCTGCCACGCGTTGATCAGTGCACCTTGGAACAATCGGACGACGACCATAAGCGCGGCGTAGACCAGTCCGCGCAGGATCCAGCTTCTCATGGCCCAAAAGCGTAGCGAGTACCGTCAAGACCCGTGACACATTCACAACGTCGAGACCGACTCAGAGCCCGACTTGAGGCCAGCGGATTGGATGCGCTGCTGGTCACGGACCTGGTCAACGTCCGTTATCTCTCAGGTTTCACCGGGTCCAACGGCGCGTTGCTGGTGTTCGCCGACGATCGCGGGCCCCTGCTGGCCACCGACGGGCGCTACCGGACCCAGGCCGCCGAGCAGGCGCCGGACCTCGACGTCGCCATCGAACGGGCGCTGGGACGCTACCTGGCGGGGCAGGCGGCCGAGGCGGGCGTGCAGAAGCTGGGCTTCGAAAGCAACGTGGTGACCGTCGACGGGTTCGACGCCCTGACCCGCGAACTCGACGACCGTAAGGCGGCCACCGAACTGGTCAAGGCCGCCGGCACCGTCGAAGCGCTGCGCGAGGTCAAGGACGCCGGCGAGGTCGCACTGCTGCGGCTGGCCTGCGAGGCCGCCGACGCCGCCCTCGCCGATCTGGTGGCGCGCGGCGGCCTGCGGCCCGGCCGGACCGAACGCGAGGTCAGCCGCGAGCTGGAGGCCCTGATGCTGGACCACGGTGCCGACGCCATCTCGTTCGAAACCATCGTGGCCGCGGGGCCGAATTCGGCGATCCCGCATCACCGCCCGACCGATGCGGTGCTGGCCGGCGGCGACTTCGTCAAGATCGACTTCGGTGCGCTGGTCGGCGGTTACCACTCCGACATGACCCGCACTTTCGTGCTCGGCAAGGCCGCCGACTGGCAGCTGGAGATCTACCAGCTGGTCGCCGACTCGCAGCGCGCCGGCCGCGAGGCGCTGCACGCCGGCGCCGACCTGCGCGAGGTGGACGCCGCGGCCCGCCGGGTGATCGCCGACGCGGGCTACGGCGAGCAGTTCAGCCACAGTCTGGGTCATGGCGTGGGCCTGGAGATCCACGAGGCGCCGGGCATCGGCGCGACGTCCACCGGTACGTTGCTGGCCGAGTCCGTGGTGACCGTGGAACCCGGCGTCTACCTGCCCGGCCGGGGCGGGGTGCGCATCGAGGACACGTTGGTGGTGCCGCAGCAGGCCGGCGGCAAGGAACCCGAACTGCTGACCAGGTTCCCCAAAGATTTGGCCGTCCTGGCCTAGCGGCCGCCGGCGCACGACCCGACCCGCGGGCCTCGGCCGTGCGGCACTCTAAACTGGCCGACAAGTCACAGACAGTTCCGCAGGCGACTGTCCAACGTCCGAGGAGATAGACCGAACCGTGGCAAGCACTGCCGATTTCAAGAACGGACTGGTACTGGTGATCGACGGCCAGCTGTGGCAGATCGTCGAGTTCCAGCACGTCAAACCGGGCAAGGGCCCGGCCTTCGTGCGGACCAAGCTGAAGAACGTGCTCTCCGGCAAGGTCGTCGACAAGACGTACAACGCGGGGGTGAAGGTGGAGACCGCCACCGTCGACCGGCGCGACGCCACCTACCTGTACCGCGACGGCTCGGACTTCGTCTTCATGGACAGCCAGGACTACGAGCAGCACCCGCTGCCCGAATCGCTCGTCGGCGGCGCCGCCCGGTTCCTGCTGGAGGGCCTACCGGTGCAGGTGGCGTTCCACAACGGCTCGCCGCTGTACCTCGAGCTGCCGGTGTCGGTCGAGATGGAGGTCACCCACACCGAACCGGGCCTGCAGGGCGATCGGTCCAGCGCCGGCACCAAGCCCGCCACCGTGGAGACCGGCGCCGAGATCCAGGTGCCGCTGTTCATCAACACCGGCGACAAGCTGAAGGTGGACACGCGCGACGGCAGCTACTTGGGGCGCATCAACGCGTGAGTAAGCCCGGCCGGCCCGTTCGCGGGCGACATCAGGCCCGCAAACGGGCCGTCGACCTGTTGTTCGAAGCCGAGGCCCGCGGGCTGAGCCCGGCGGAAGTGGTCGACGTCCGCACCGGGCTCGCCGAAACGAACCCCGAAATCGCGCCCCTGCAGCCGTATACCGCCGCGGCGGCCCGGGGCGTCGGTGACCATGCCGCCCACATCGACGACCTGATCAGCTCGCATCTGCAGGGCTGGACGCTGGACCGGCTGCCCGCGGTGGACCGCGCGATCCTGCGCGTGGCGGTCTGGGAGCTGCTGTACGCCGACGACGTGCCCGAGCCGGTCGCCGTCGACGAGGCCGTCCAGCTGGCCAAGGAGCTGTCCACCGACGACTCGCCCGGCTTCGTCAACGGAGTGCTCGGCCACGTCATGCTGGTGACGCCGCAGATCAGGGCCGCCGCCCAGGCGGTCCGCGGTGCGGTGGGTTCCGACACCACCCCGGAGGACCACGGACCGCAGCCATGACCCGGTTGGAGCTGCGCCTGCTCGTTGCGGCCGTGCTGGCCGCCACGGTGGTGGTGGGTGCGGTGATCTGCGCCGCGTACGGGCTGACCATCGTCGCCTCGGTGCTCTCGATCTACGCGCTGGGCGTGGGCGCCTGGCTGTATCACTGCGTCGAGCGGGTGGCCGTCGCCCGCCGCATCAGCACGGTGCGCTCGGCGGCCAAGCCGCTGCAGCCGCTGCTGCCGGTGATGGCGGCGCTGATGGCGCTGACGCAGGGGGTGGTGCGCTCGCTGAGCGACGTCACCGAATTACCGGCCCGCCGCTGGGATCTGCCGATACTGCGGTGGGCGGAGGGCACCCGGGGTAGTAGGCGCTTCATAGACGGTGACGTGGAAAGTGACGACGAGGCGGATCACTGATCAAGCTGGGGTGAAATGACCACGGGCATGGCGCAGCGGGTTCACAATACGAGCGGCACGTCAGCGGCGGCGATCCGAGAAGAACAGGTGAGGTCATGATTCGATACAGCACCCAGCCGCGACGACTTCGAGTGTCGGCACTGGCAGCCGTGGCCAACCCGTCCTACGCCCGGGTCGACACCTGGAACCTGCTCGACGACGCCTGCCGTCACCTCGCCGAGGTGGATCTCGCCGGACTGGACAAAACCCACGACGTGGCCCGGGTGAGACGCCTGATGGACCGCATCGGCGCCTACGAGCGCTACTGGCTGTACCCCGGAGCGGCCAACCTGGCGACCTTCCGCGCCCACCTGGACAGCCTGTCCACGGTGCGGCTCACCGAGGAGGTCTCCCTGGCAGTGCGGCTGCTGAGTGAATACGGTGACCGCGCAGGGCTTTTCGATACCTCGGCGCCGCTGGATGACCAGGAGTTGGTCGCGCAGGCCAAGCAGCAGCATTTCTACACGGTGCTGCTGGCCGACGACGCCCCCAGCACCGCGCCGGACAGTTTGGCCGAATGCCTGCGGGCCCTGCGCAGCCCGTCCGACGACGTGCAGTTGG
>DASTKA010000738.1:0-2425 GCA_035716165.1 Mycobacterium sp.
CCTTCACCAGAACTCGCAGGACCCCGCGGTAGCCGACCGGATCGAGTCCGCTGCCACGAGTCACGCCGCCCGTGGCCTGCTCGACGCCGGCGGGGACGTCGACCAGGTCGATGGGGGCGACGGCCGGCAGGCGATCGCGACGATCTTCGGTGGCAACGACGCCGATCAAGTCGCGTCGGCGCTGGCCGGAGGAGGCGCCGGTAACAGCGACATGCTCAAGCAGTTGCTGCCGGTCTTGGTCCCGATTGTGTTGGCATACATCGGAAAACAGCTGAATCCGGGGGGCCGGGGGTCGCCGGAAACGGTCCCTCGGACACCGCAGGCCGCTTCGGGTGGCGCCCTGGGCGAAGTTCTGGGCAGCATCCTCGGTGCCGGCGCCGGTGACAAATCCTTCGGCGGCATTCTCGGAAACGTGTTGGGCGGCAAGGGCGGTGCGCTGGGCGACATCCTCGGTGGGTTGCTCGGCGGCAAGAAGTAGCCCGGCGCCGCAAAATCCACGCGGAGCCTTCATCGGTATTTCCCGGCTGGTTTCGACTGCGTCGAGGGAGTGATGCCCAGACCCCAATAAAGATTAAACACCCCTTAACGGGTACGAGCAACGTTCGGCCTTGGCGTGGCCGGACTGCGTTGATGAGAGAGGTAATGCTATGTCAGACACGCTAACTGGTGGTCAAAAGCTTGTGCGCGGGGAATCGCTCGCCTCGAACAACGGCGCATACACCTTGACCCTGGAAGACGACGGCAACCTGGTGCTGGCCTCGCGAGGTCAGGCTCTATGGTCCACGTCGACCGAGGGCCAAAATGTGGTGCGTGCCGAGGTGCAGCCCGACGGCAACTTCGTCCTCTACACGGCGGATAAACCGGTCTGGCATACCGACACCAAGGGCAAGAAGGACGTCAAACTCGTGCTTCAAGACGACCGCAACTTGGTGCTGTATGCCTCCGACGGGCCGGCATGGTCGACGCACACAGAGACCGACAACCCGCCGCCACCGGCACCCGAGGCCGCCGCCGACGAGCCTTCCGCGCAGGCCGAGGATGCCGTCTCCGAAGAGGCCCCAGCCGAGGTCGCTGCGGAGCCAGCGCCAGAGCCAGAGCCCGCGGCGCGGACCTACACTGTCGCCTCCGGCGACACACTGTGGGTGATCGCGGAGCGCTTCTACGGCGACGGCAACCGATACCAGGCGATCGCCGACGCCAGCGGCATCTCCAACCCAGACCTGATTCAGCCCGGCCAAGTGCTCACAATTCCCTGATCACCGGGCAGCCGACCCCGCCACCTGCGGGGTTTGGGCGCTTACATGGAGGTAAACACCGCTCCCTAGAATTGACGGGTGACCGCCAGCCGCAGCCCCGCCACCGACTTGCCTAAGTCGTGGGACCCAGCTGCTGCCGAGAGCGCGATCTACCAGAAATGGGTGGAGGCGGGATACTTCGCGGCGGACCCGAACAGCGCCAAGCCCGGGTATTCGATTGTGCTGCCGCCGCCGAACGTGACCGGCAGCCTGCACATGGGCCACGCGCTCGAACACACCATGATGGATGCCCTCACCCGCCGCAAGCGGATGCAGGGTTACGAAGTGCTGTGGCAGCCGGGCATGGACCACGCCGGCATCGCGACGCAGAGCGTGGTGGAAAAGCAGCTCGCGATCGACGGCAAGACCAAAGAGGACTTCGGCCGTGAGCTGTTCGTCGAGAAGGTGTGGGACTGGAAGCGGGAATCCGGCGGCGCCATCGGCGGCCAGATGCGCAGACTGGGCGACGGGGTGGACTGGAGCCGCGACCGGTTCACGATGGACGAGGGCCTGTCCCGGGCGGTCCGAACGATCTTCAAGCGGCTCTATGACGCCGGGCTGATCTATCGGGCCGAGCGGCTGGTCAACTGGTCCCCGAATCTCGAGACGGCGCTGTCCGACATCGAGGTCACCTACGAAGAGGTCGAGGGCGAACTCGTGTCGTTCCGGTACGGCTCGATGGACGACTCGCAACCACACATCGTGGTGGCCACCACCCGCATGGAAACGATGCTCGGCGACACCGCGATCGCGGTGCATCCCGACGACGAGCGCTACCGGCACCTGGTCGGTAGCAGCTTGGCGCACCCGTTCGTCGACCGTCAGCTCGTGGTGGTCGCCGATGAACACGTCGATCCCGAATTCGGAACCGGCGCAGTCAAAGTCACGCCCGCCCACGACCCCAATGACTTCGAGATCGGTTTGCGGCACCAACTACCGATGATCTCGATCATGGACACCAAGGGGCGAATCGCCAATACCGGCACGCAATTCGACGGCATGGACCGATTCCAGGCCCGGATTGCGGTGCGCGAGGCGCTGGCGGACGACGGCCGGATCGTCGAAGAGAAGCGGCCATATCTGCACAGCGTCGGACATTCCGAGCGCAGCGGTGAGGCGATCGAGCCGCG
>DASTKA010000739.1:0-2696 GCA_035716165.1 Mycobacterium sp.
CGCGTTCTGCGCGGCGTTCTTCGGCTGCGACACCGAGGCGCTCGTCGTCGAGGGCGCCGCGGCCGGCTTGTTGTCGTGGCCGCCTCGCATCACCAGCAAGGTCGCCACCAGCGCGATCACCGCCAGTACGACCAGACCGGCAATGATCAGCCACGGCAGTTTCGAGCCGGATCCACCCGGCGGCGGCCCAGGGGGGTAGGGTCCGCCCGGGCCGCCCGGCGAAAACTGTTGGCCGGGTGGGGGATACTGCTGGTTCGGGTAGCCGGGACCGCCCGGTTGGTAGGGGTACGGGCCGCCCGGCGGGTAGCCGTAGGGGCCACCCTGTGGGTAAGGGCCAGGACCACCCTGCGGGTACGGGCCAGGACCGCCCTGCGGATACGGGCCAGTGCCACCCTGCGGGTACGGGCCAGGACCGCCCTGCGGGTACGGGCCAGGAGCGCCGGTGGGCGGCTGGCCGCCCCAATTCGGTTCCTGCCCATACGGATTGCTTCCGTAGGGCCCCTGACCGTAGGGACCTCCGGGAGGAGCCGTCATGGAAAACCACCCTTACTTTCGTCGATCACCGCCGTCACCCCCTGACGGCAAGCTCAGTCTTCGGGTTTGACCTTGGCCATCGCCAGCACGTCGAGCCGCCGGTCGAGCTCCTCGATCGACAACTTGTCGCCGATCAGGCCGCGATCGATCACGGTCTGGCGAATCGTCTTGCGCTCCTTGAGCGCTTGCTTGGCCACCGCGGCGGCCTCCTCGTAGCCGATCACGGAGTTCAGCGGCGTCACGATGGACGGCGACGACTCGGCCAGTTCGCGCAGGTGCTCCACGTTGGCGGCCAGTCCGGTGATGCAGCGCTCGGCGAACAGCCTCGACACATTGGTCAGCAACTTGAAGGACTCGAGGACGTTGCGGGCCATCATCGGGATGTACACGTTGAGCTCGAACGCGCCGGACAGGCCGCCGACGGCCACCGCGGCGTCATTACCGATCACCTGCGCGGCGACCTGGGTAACCGCCTCGGGCAGAACGGGGTTCACCTTGCCGGGCATGATCGAGCTGCCCGGTTGCAGGTCGGGCAGCCGAATTTCGGCCAGGCCGGTCAGCGGGCCCGACCCCATCCAGCGAACGTCATTGGCGATCTTGGTCAGTGACACCGCGATGGTGCGCAGCGCGCCCGAAGCCTCCACCAGCCCGTCGCGCGCCGCCTGCGCCTCGAAAGAGTTTGCCGCCGTGCGCAGTTCGCTCAGCCCGGTGGAGGCGACCAGCGTCTCGACCACCTTGGCACCGAAGCCGTCGGGAGCGTTCAGGCCGGTACCGACCGCGGTGCCGCCGATGGCCAGCTCACCAAGCCGGGGCAGCGTCGCACGCACTCGCTCGATGCCCGCCTCGATTTGACGGGCGTATCCGCTGAATTCCTGACCGAGCGTCACCGGGACGGCGTCCATGAGGTGGGTGCGGCCCGACTTGACCACGGTGTGCCACTCGCGGGCCTTGCCGGCGAGGGCTTCGTGCAGCACTTCGAGCGCCGGGATGAGATGACGCACGGCGGCCTCGGTGGCCGCGATATGCGTTGCGGTGGGGAAGGTGTCGTTCGAGGACTGCGACATGTTGACGTCGTCGTTGGGGTGCACCGTCACCCCGTTGGCGGCCGCGATGCTGGCGATCACCTCGTTGGTGTTCATGTTGGAACTGGTGCCCGAGCCGGTCTGGAAGACGTCGATGGGGAACTGGTCGTCGTGTTGGCCATCGGCGATCTCGGCGGCCGCGGCGATGATTGCCTCGGCCTTCTCCGGTGCCAGCAACCCCAGGTCCTTGTTGACCTGCGCGCAGGCGCCCTTCAGCAAGCCCAACGCGCGGATCTGGGTGCGTTCCAGGCCGCGGCCCGAGATCGGAAAGTTCTCGACCGCGCGCTGGGTTTGGGCGCGCCACAACGCTTTTGCGGGCACGCGGACTTCGCCCATGGTGTCGTGCTCGATGCGGTACTCGGTGTCATCGGTGGCCATGCAGTGGCTTCCTCGTTCTTCGGTCGGTGGTCAGGGCAGGGGGTAGGCGGCGGAGGTATCGCCGGTGAAGTCGATGGCGGAGTACTCGTTGAGTTTCGAAAGCCGGTGGTAGGCCTCGATCATCCGGACGGTGCCCGACTTCGACCGCATGACGATCGACTGGGTGGTGCAGCCCCCGGGGTAGTACTGCACGCCCTTGAGCAGGTCGCCGCTGGTGACCCCGGTGGCGCAGAAGAACACGTTCTCGCCGGACACCAAGTCCTCGGTGGTCAATACCTGGTCGAGGTCGTAGCCGGCGTCGATGGCCTTCTGGCGTTCCGCGTCGTCCGTGGGCGCCAGCTGCGCCTGGATGGCGCCGCCCATGCAGCGGATGGCGGCCGCGGCGATGATGCCTTCCGGCGTGCCGCCGATCCCGGCCAGCATGTCGGTGCCCGAATGCGGCCGGCACGCCGAGATGGCGCCGGCGACGTCGCCGTCGGTGATCAGCCGGATGCGGGCTCCGGTCGCCCGGACCTCGTGGATCAGCTGGGCGTGCCGCGGCCGGTCCAGGATGCACACGGTCATGTCGCGCACCGACAGCGCCTTGACCTTGGCGACGGCTTTGATGTTCTCGGCGATCGGGGCGGTGATGTCGAGCACCTGCGCGGCCTCGGGCCCGACGGCGATCTTGTTCATGTAGAACACCGCCGACGGGTCGAACAT
>DASTKA010000740.1:0-7758 GCA_035716165.1 Mycobacterium sp.
GTCCCGAATTCCCGGATGGACGAGGCCATTGCCATCGCGCGAGAAGCCGCCGAACAAGTACAGGTGGGTACCGGCGACGCGAGGGCGATCGGGCCGGTGGCGTCCAGGGCGCAGTTCGAGAAGGTGCAGCGCCTGATCCAGCAGGGCATCGACGAGGGCGCGACCGTGGTCGCGGGGGGCCCCGGCCGACCGGAGGGACTGGACACGGGGTACTACGTCAAGCCGACCGTCTTCGCGCACGTCACCAACGACATGACGATCGCCCGTGAGGAGATCTTCGGGCCGGTGCTGTGCATCCTCGGCTACGACGACCTCGACCACGCCGTCGAGATCGCCAACGACACCCAATACGGCCTCGCCGGCTACGTTTCGGGGGACGACCTCGACACGGCGCGCGAGGTGGCCCGCAAGATCCGCGCGGGATGGGTGACGATCAATCACGCGTTCGACTTGAACGCGCCGTTCGGCGGCTACAAGCGCAGCGGCAACGGTCGCGAATGGAGCGACTTCGGCTTCCACGAGTACCTGGAGGTCAAGAGCACGCTGGGCTACGCGCCTGACAAGGCCTGACTCGCCCCCCGAAATCCGAACGCAGCGAGGCGAAAAACGCCTCGCGTGTCCTCCGCCTGATCCTGTGCGTCCGCCTCTAGGCTGGCTTGCTGAACTCAACAGGAGGGGCAGCGACGTATCGGCATCAACCATGGCGCCGGGCGAGATGGTAGTTACGGCGCGCTGACAGCTTGCACCGAGCCGGGCGGGTCCCAACCCGCACCGGCTCGTCGTACTCGGCCCCGATGGGTCGCCCCCGTGCGCCGCGTCGGCCGGCTGACGATCTGGGACCGGCCGGAGCGGGCCAGCGGAATCCCCGCACTCGACGGGTTGCGCGCAATCGCGGTTGCACTGGTACTCATCGGGCACGGCGGCATCCCCGGCGTCAGTGGCGGGTTCATCGGCGTCGACATCTTTTTCGTGCTGAGCGGATTCCTGATCACGTCGTTACTGCTGGACGAGCTGGGGCGTAGCGGTCGTATCGAGTTGACGGGCTTCTGGATCCGGCGTGCGCGGCGACTGCTGCCCGCACTGGTGCTGATGGTGCTCACCGTGGCGGCGGCCCGCCAACTGCTGCCCGACCGATCCCTGACCGGCCTGCGCGACGACGCCATCGCGGCCTTCGTGTGGATGGCGAACTGGCGGTTCGTCGCCCAGAAGACCGACTACTTCACCCAGGGCGCTCCGCCCTCGCCGCTGCAGCACACCTGGTCGCTCGGGGTGGAGGAGCAGTACTACTTCGTCTGGCCGGTGCTGCTCATCGCGGTCACCCTGCTGCTCGCCGCGCGCGCGCGGCGCCGCTCGTCGCGGGCCACCGTCGGTGGTGTGCGGTTCGCCACGTTCCTGATCGCCACGGTGGGTGCGCTGGTTTCGGCGGCGATCGCCATCGTCATGGCGTCGGATGGCACCCGTGACCGGATCTACTTCGGCACCGACACCCGCGCGCAGGCGTTGCTGGTGGGCGCCGCGTCGGCTGCCTTGCTGGTGCGGGACTGGCCGTCGATGAACCGAGGCTGGTGCATGATCCGCTCGCGGTGGGGGCGCCGGGTCGCCCGGATTCTGCCGCTGCTGGGTCTGGCGGGATTGGCGGCGGCGACGCACTACGCCAACGGGGCCACTGGCGAATTCCGCCACGGCTTGCTGATCGGGGTCGCGCTTGCGTCCGTGATCGTGATCGCACCCGTCGCGTTGGAGCAGCGCGGAATCGTCGCGCACGCACTCGCGTTGCGCCCGCTGGTGTGGCTGGGAACCATCTCCTACGGGGTGTACCTGTGGCATTGGCCAATCTTCTTGGCGCTCAACGGCGAACGGACCGGATGGTCCGGACCGCCACTGTTCATAGCGCGGTGCGGCGCCACCCTGCTGGCGGCCGCGGTGTCGTATTGGCTGCTCGAGCAACCCATCCGGCGCTGGCGACCCGCGCGGGTGCCGCTGCTGCCGCTGGCCGCCGCGACCGTGGCCAGCGCGGCCGCGGTGACTCTGTTGGTGATCCCGGTGGGCACCGGGCCCGGCCTGCGTGAGGTCGGTCTACCGCCCGGCGTCTCGGCGGTCGCGGCCGTGTCGCCGTCGCCGCCCGGGGGAAGCCGGCCCCGAGATGCCAACCGGCCGTTCACCGTCTCGGTGTTCGGTGACTCGATCGGTTGGACGTGGATGCACTACCTGCCCCCGACGCCCGGGTTCACGTTCCTCGACCACACCGTCATCGGATGCAGCCTGGTGCGGGGCACTCCGTACCGCTATATCGGCCAGACTCTCGATCAACGGTCCGAGTGCGACGGCTGGCCGATTCGCTGGTCGACGCAGGTCACCCAGGATCAGCCGGACGTCGCGTTGCTGGTCATCGGCCGCTGGGAAACGGTGGACCGGGTCAACGAGGGCCAGTGGACTCACATCGGCGATCCGACCTTCGACGCCTACCTCAATGGTGAGCTCGAACGAGCCCTGACCATCGTGGGTGGCACCGGCGTTCACGTGGTCGTCGCCACGGTCCCGTACAGCCGCGGCGGTGAAAAGCCGGACGGCCGGCTGTATCCGGAGGACCAGCCGGATCGGGTCAACCTGTGGAACACCATGTTGCGCAAGACCGTCAGCCACCATCCGAACGTCGCGATCCTCGATCTGAACAAGAAGCTGTGTCCCGACGGGGTCTACACCGCCAAAGTCGACGGCATCAAGGTGCGCAGCGACGGCGTCCACCTCACCCCCGAAGGGGTGAAGTGGCTCACGCCGTGGCTCGAGGAATCGCTGCGGTAGGCGCTAACCGCTTGTGCGGCAGCTGATCTCCATGCTGTCGCTGTCGCGAACCTGGAAGTTGAAGCTGACGTAGCCGTTGTCCTGGTTGCGCACGCGGTCCAGATAGGGCGCCATGTCGGACGAGCTGGCATTGTCGGCGATGACCAACGCGCCCGTGGAGAGGCGGGGCTCCAGCAACTCGATGATCGGTAAGTACAGGTCTTTCCAGCCGTCGAGCAACACGAATTCGACCGGCCCCGCCACGTCCGCCAACGTGGACAGCGCGTCGCCCTCGAGGATGGTGATGACGTCGTCCAGGCCGGTCTCGGCGAAAGTCCGCTTGGCCGCGGCGATCTTGGTGTCGCTGAGTTCGGTGGTCACCACCCGGCCGGTGCCGTTGTCGCGCACCGCCGCGGCCAGGTGAATGGCGGAGATGCCGAATGACATCCCGAATTCGACGATGGTCGACGGGCGGGTGGCCCGCACCAGCGAATACAGCAACCGGCCGGCTTCCGGTGTCACCGGAATGTAGAACTCGCTCATCGCGTCGGCCCGCTCCTGCGCGGTCATCGGGCGATCGAACGTGCCGCGCCGCTCGCGCAACAGCGACATCTGGTTTTTCGCCTCGGCGTACATGCGGTCGAGCGTCGAAGCGACCCGGGCATCCTGCAGCGTTGTGGTCATGGCATCGAGCCTAGGCGCGCAGCCTGGGCGGGCGCTGGGATACAGGCGCGGGCGTCAGGGATCCGTCAAGCGTTTGACGAGGCAGCGACGGCGGTGTCACTATGGACCCCGCAAGCACCTCGGTAGGTGAGGCGTCTGCATGGATACAGGCCACTGACCCCGAACGTCGAGAGACGCCCCGGGTCAGGACAGCTCTTCCCGGACCCAAGGGTTGAGCCCAAGTGGCTTCCGAACATTCGGATACGCCGTGCAGTGCCGAAGCTCCGACGAGAGGGGTGCGACCCGCGGCATCTGCCGTGGGTCATTCCTGCCTCTCTCGTTCAGGTGAATGTGGTGACACCCGCGTGTGTCTTGGCCGTGAGGAGGTGAGGGCGAGATGAGTCCCGGCGATAGTCCCTATCCGAAATCCGTTTTGTCCCGATCCGGTTCCGGCATTTCTCTCACCGCCTGACCTCTCCTGGTGCTGCGCGGCTGACACGCCGTGCCGGCCCCGATCGGGCCTCCGTCAGGAGAAGAGATCATGGCTTTTGTTATCACGCACCGTTTTTCCACTGCCTCCCGGATTCGCGGGCGCTCGATGCTGCGTGCAGGCCGCTTGTTGGCCAACAGGTTTCACCTGCAGGCCGGCCTGAGCCCGCAGGAGCGGGCCAACCTGTACGTGTCGAGGATGCCGATCGCAATGGTCACCGCGTCGCTGGGTGGCCACGTCCCGGGTTCCGACAGCAACCACCGTTGAACCGCTGCCTCGGCGGCGGGCGTCCATAGCGCCGCCCGTCGCCGCGGGCGCGTTGAGCGCCGCAACCATGACTGCCTCACCGCCAGGTGAGAACCGTTCGAGATAGCGAGGATTCGATGACTTCGATCCACACCGGCGGCGGCCGCCGCGACTCGGCGTTCGGCCGGGCCGCCGCCGCGCCGGAAGACGCACGCAACGAGGCGCAAAGCCCGACGGTGCCGGATTCCGCGCACGTCGGCGACATCGTCGGCGCCTTCGGGCGCATCCGGCGGGACACCGACGGCGGCTACGGAGCGTTCAGTGGACGTTGGCGCCGCCTGCGCACGCTGGCCGTCATCACCGGTCCCGGACTGATCGTCATGGTGGGCGACAACGACGCCGGTGGGGTCGCGACCTACGCGCAGGCCGGCCAGAACTACGGGATGGGCCTGCTGTGGACGCTGGCACTGCTGATTCCGGTGCTGTACGTGAACCAGGAGATGGTGCTGCGGCTCGGTGCGGTCGCCCGGGTTGGGCACGCGCGGTTGATATTCGAGCGATTCGGTAAGTTCTGGGGCGCCTTCAGTGTCGGTGACCTGTTGGTCCTGAACGCCTTGACGATCGTGACCGAATTCATCGGTGTCTCGTTGGCTCTCGGATTCCTGGGTTGCCCGAGGATCGTCGCTGTGCCCACCGCCGCAGTGCTGCTGTTCGCCGTGGTGGCCGGCGGATCGTTCCGCCGCTGGGAGAGGTTGATGTTCCTGCTGATCGCAGTGAACGTGCTGATCATACCGTTGGTGTGGCTGGTGCATCCGGCACCGAAAGCGACGGTGGCGGGCCTCATCCCGCAGTTCCCCGGTGGTCTCAACTCGACGGTGCTGCTGCTCGTGGTAGCGATCGTGGGTACCACCGTCGCGCCGTGGCAGCTGTTCTTCCAGCAGTCCAACGTGGTCGACAAGCGCATCACCGCCCGCTGGATTCCTTACGGGCGAGCGGATTTGGCCATCGGGATCATCGTGGTCATGGTCGGCGCGACGGCGCTGATGGCGGTGGCGGCTTTCGGATTGGCCGGCACCACCGATGCGGGCCACTTCACCGACGCGGGAGCGGTCGCCTTTGGTTTGTCGAAGCATCTGGGCAGCACGGTGGGTGTGCTGTTCGCGATCATCCTGCTGGACGCGTCGCTGATCGGCGCCAACGCCGTCGGCCTGGCGACCACCTACGCGGTGGGTGATGCCATGGGCAAGAGGCACTCGTTGCATTGGAGGATCAGCGAGGCCCCGCTGTTCTACGGCGGCTACGCGATACTGCTCGCGGTGTCGGCGGCGATCTCCTTCAGCCCCGATCACATTCTGGGGCTGGTGACCCAAGGCGTGCAGGCACTCGCCGGGGTGCTACTTCCCTCGGCCACCGTCTTCCTGGTGCTGCTGTGCAACGATCGGGCGGTGCTGGGACCGTGGGTGAATACTTTGCGGCAGAACATCATTGCGTGGACCATCGTGTGGTGTCTGGTGCTGCTGTCGCTGGCGCTGACGGCGGCCACCTTCTTCCCCGGCCTCTCCACGGGCACCATCGAGACCGGGCTCGCCGCCGGGGCGGTGGTCGGCATCGTGGGCGGTGCCGTGCTGATCGTCGTGGGCGGGCGACACCGGAGCCGGACCGAGGCCGAAGCAATCGTGCGCACCCTCGGGGGCGGCCTGGACCCAGAGGAGGTCGACGAGCTCGACGACGCCTCGTCGCTGACGCGTGCCGAGCGGCGGGCCGTCCGCCGCCAGGACCGGGCCGGCTGGCAGACCCCGAACCTCGCGTTGCTCGATCGGCCGGCGATGTCGCCGATGCGCCGGGCGGGTTTGTTCACCATGCGGGGTTATCTGGTGGTGGCCGTCGCTTTCGTGATCATCAAAATCGTGCAGAGCGGCGTCGTCGGGCCGGCCGCCTCATTGTGAGTTAGTGGGCAGCAGAACGATTTTCCCGTGCGTGTGACGCTGCTCGAGCTCGGCATACGCGTCGGCGACCCGGTCCAGCGGGTAGGTGGCGGCGATATCGAACTCGATAGCTCCGGACACGATCAGGTCGGCCATCTCGGCGAGCACCTCGGGCGTCGATGCTTCCATGCTGCCCTCGGTCTTCGCGCCCACTTCGCCGGCCTTCTGGAAGGAGATGATGGTGTCGATCCGCTCGGGCGCCACGCCGAGATCGATGGCGAGCTGGACGTAATCCGGTCCGAACAGATCGATGAAGGCGTCGATCCCGTCCGGCGCCGCCGCACGCAGCCGCTCGGCGAGCCCGTCACCGTAGGCGATGGGAATGACGCCGCGCGCGCGCAGCCAGTCGGCGTTGCCGGGCCCCGCGATGCCGAGCACTCGCGCCTGACGCAACACCAGAAGCTGCACGACCAGGCTGCCCACCCCGCCCGCGGCGGCCGACACGGCAATCGTCTCACCCGGTTGTGGTGCCACGGCACGTGAAGCCGCATATGCCGTCGCGCCGACCACGTAGAGGGAACCCGCTGCCTCCCAACTGAGTTGGGGAGGTTTGCGGATCAATTGACCCACCGGAACCGCGGTGTGCGTAGCGTGGCTGGACCGGCGCATGCTGAATCCCAGGACTTCGTCGCCGACCGAGAATTCGGTGACCCCGGGCGCCACGGCGGTGACGACCCCGGCGAGGTCGCTGCCCTGGCCCGACGGGAAGGTGGCCGGGAACATCTCGTGCATCGCCCCGACCCGGATGCCGGCCTCGCCGGGGTTTATCCCGGCGGCGCGAACTTCCACGACCACCTCACCCGGACCGGGGGAGGGCATCTCGATGTCCGCGACGTACAGCACCTCGCGTCCCCCGTAACGGTCGAACCGTACCGCGCGCGCCGCTGCAGCCGTCATGCCGATCTCCTTACCGCGCCGGGATGTTGTTGCCCACGCCAGCATAGGCACGCCGAAGTGCTACCCACCGACTGCCGAGCGGGCTTATGTTCGTAGCAAGCCTGGTTCACACCAGCGTCTCGCCTGCGGCCCCGGGATCCGCGGTGAAGGCCGGATACCGATGACACGTGGGAGGAACGCGCGTGGAAATTGATCGGATCGGCGTCGCCGGCTGCGTCGTTGCCGTGATGGCGGCGTGCGCCGGATGCGGCAATGCTGACAAAGCCGCACCGCCCCCGTCGAGTTCTTCCGCTTCCGCCACTTCGAGCGCGGTCACCGGCCCACCGTCGGGCCGGCCCTCGGATTACGGCTCCTTGTTGATCAAGCCGGACGAGGTCGGTGGTGGGCTCACCGCGCCCCAGTCGCCCATGCTCAACCCCAACAACGCACCGGGCGCCGCCCAGTTGTTCGCCAATGCTGACAGCAGCCGTCGGCTATGGGACACCATCGTGGTGGCCTCCGATCCATCGGCGGCGGCGGCCGAATTGTCTTCCACCCAAGGCGGTTACAACGGCAAGGTGAGCGGGAGCTGGCAGCCGCTTGCCGTCGGCGCCAACGGGGCGAGCATCTCGGGGACCGCACCGGACAACTCCCAGGCGATGACCGTCTTGGTCTTCACCGAAGGCAGGGCACTGGTCACGCTGGAATTTGACAGCG
>DASTKA010000741.1:0-5859 GCA_035716165.1 Mycobacterium sp.
GTGGTTGACCGCGGGCGGCAGGTGCATGATGCCGAATCCCAGGCGAATGTTCTTGGTGCGCTGACTGGCCGCGGCCAAGAAGATCTCCGGTGCCGTCGAGTGGCAGTACTCCTCGAGGAAGTGGTGCTCGGTCAGCCACACGGTGGAGAAGCCCGCTTTGTCGGCGGCCTCGACCTCGTTGAGACACTCCTGCAGCAGGACGTGCTCGTCGTCGGGCGCCCAGGGCCGCGGCAGGGCGAATTCGTAGAACAGTGAGATTTTCATCGTTACCTCCTATTAGTATTAAGGGCTCGGTTGGCTGCCTGCGCCGCAACGTGTTTCGCCGCGACATAGCCGAAGGTCATGGCTGGGCCGATGGTCGCACCGGCACCGGCGTAGCTGCGGCCCATCACCGGCGCGGACGTGTTTCCCACCGCATAAAGGCCGGGCACGACGCTGCCGTCGGCCCGCAACACGCGGGCGTGTTCGTCGGTCAGCAGTCCGCCCGAGGTCCCGAGGTCCCCGAGCACGATCCGGAAGGCGTAGTACGGCGGCTCACCAAGTGGATAGAGGTTCGGGTTGGGCAGGGTGTGGTCGCCGTAGTAGTTGTCGTACACGCTGTCGCCGCGGTTGAAATCGTCGTCGTGGCCCTTGCGCGCGAGTTCGTTGAAGCGGCTGGCGGTTTCGGCAAGCCGGTCCGGCGGCACGCCGATCTTGGCCGCCATCTCGCTCCACGTCATGGCTGCCTTGACGACGCCCGATTCCAGCCAGGCCGGTGGGATCTTCCGGCCGGTGGGCACCGGCGCGCCCGGGATCTTGGGTATCGGCAGGTGCCCGCCGACGACGTAGCGGTTGAACGATCGGTGGTCGGTGATCAGCCAGCACGGGATGTGGGTGATGCCGGACCGTTGGCCCTCGATCATGGCGTGACCGAAGTCCATGTAGGGTGCCGCCTCGTTGATGAAGCGCTTGCCAGCACCGTTGACGATGAACTGTGCCGGCATCATGCGTTCGTTGAGCATGAATTGCATGCGGCCGTCCGGCCACTGGATCGCCGGGAACCACCAGGCCTCGTCGAGCAGTTCCGTTGCGGCGCCCACCCTTTGGGCGGCGCGGATGCCGTCGCCCATGGCCGCGGGATTACCGAAGCTCCAGTCCTGGTCCACCTCGGGGAGATGTTCTTTGCGCCAGGCCAGGTCGTGGTCGAATCCGCCGGACGCCAGGATGACGCCGAGGCGCGCGCCGATTCGCTGTGACTCGCCCTCGCGTTCCACCACCGCGCCGGTGACCGACCCGTCGGAGTCGGTGAGCAGCTGGACCATCGGCGAATCCAACCAGAGCGGGATGCCGCGTTCCCGCAGCGCCAGCCGGAGCCGGGCCGCCAGCGACTGCCCGATCGCGGCCATCCGCTCGCCGAAGACCCTCGCCCGGACCATTCGGGCAATCAACTTCAGCAGCACGCCCTTGCCCGCCCACGACTGCCTGATCCGGTAGAACGTACGGAGCTCCTTGGGGCCCAACCAGATTCCCTTCGGAGCCAAGGCCAGGGGCTGCAACAGCTTCTGCTCGTCGGGGCCCAACTTCCGCAGGTCGATGGGCGGCACGTTGATAGTGCTGCCCAGTTCCGAGCCGCCGGGCAACTCCGGGTAGTAGTCGGCATAGCCGGGCTTCCACACGAATTCGAGCCATTCGGACAGTTGCTCCAAGAACTGCAGCATTTGTGGTGCGGACTCGACGTACTGCCGCAGCCGGGCCTCGCTGACCAATCCGTCGGTAATCAGTTTGAGATAGCCCACGACGCCCTCGGGTGAGGGCGCATAGCCCTCGCGTCGCTGCGCCGGGGCCCCGGGCACCCAGATGCCGCCGCCGGACAGAGCGGTGGAACCCCCGAAGTGGGAGGACTTTTCGATCACCAGCGCGTCGAGGCCGGCGGCCTGGGCCGTCAGGGCGGCCGTCATACCACCGCCGCCGGACCCGACGATGAGCACGTCGACCATGTGATCGAAACCGTCCAACGCCGCCGTCATTTCGGAAGCGCCGTTCTGATGGCGAAACCGGCGATCAGTTCGGGAGCGGGTTTGTAGTACCGTCCGGTCGTTTCGTAGGGCCCCGCCGATTCCAGTGCCGCGAAGGCCGCTACCCACGTGCGGATTTCGTGCGCGGAGCTGCCGCCTTCGTGGGCGACGAACGAGTTCGACCACCCGTCGAGTTCACTCAGCCGGCCGCCGTCGACGATTTCCAGGAATCGGTGGTCCCACGCCGGGTTGAGTGCCTGCAGGTCACTGTCGCCGGCGGCGAAGTTTCTGGCCGCGTCGATGACGGCGGCTTGGCGGGCCTGGCGCTGCTCGGAAGTCATCGGTTCGCCGTGCACGATCCGTTGCAGCACCGGCGCAGGCGCGGTCGCCAACGTCGGCACGGGCGGGCTGTGCGAGAGCCCACCCGACCCGAGGATCAAAACTCGCTTGTCCAGGGTGCCCAGGTAATCGCCGACGGCGGCACCAAGCGCGCGGCAGCGATGCATCGGCCCCAGCGGCACGCCGATGGCGTTGACGAAGATCGGTATCACGGGACGTGCGGTGGCGTCGCCGAGGAGCTTTTCGAGCGGCTGGACCGTGCCGTGGTCCACGTCCATGCTGGCCGATACGGCGACGTCGACGCCCGCGTCGAGGACCGCCGTGGCGCAGTCGGTGGCAAGCGTTTCCGGGACGTTCAGCGGGCCGGCGTGGGTGCCGTAGTCACCCACGCCGCAGGCGCTGGTGCCAATGCAGAAGGGCGGCATCACTTTATAGAAGAAGCCGTTGTAGTGATCCGGAGAAAAACTGACCACCAGTTCGGGGTCATAATGTTCGACGAAGCTTCGCGCCTCGGCGATCGCGTGTTCGATGTCGTCAAGCAGGTCCTGCGACGGCCCCGGAAGATTCAGGAGAGGGCTGTGCGACATACAGCACAGAGCCAGTGCCACTTTGCAAATCACCCCCTCGCGGCGTGAGCGTGAGTGCGTCAAGGAGCGCGGCACTCAGGTCGGGTGCGCGCTGAGCGATGCAGGCACCGGCGATGCAGCGGTCGGGGCGCAGGAACAGCACAGAGTCCGAGTGGGTGTCGAACCACGACTTGAGGCCACCGTTTCGGTCACCCACCACCACGACATCGGGGTCGTCGTGCCCGGTCCAGTGCAGCTGGGTCGCGGGCCGGAGCGCAAAGAATTGAGCGCCCAATGCTTTCCAGTTCGCGAATGCGACATCGCCGAGAATCTTGCGTGGGTTGTTGTTCCAGCACAGCACGGCGAACCAACAACCGAGCACGTCGTCGAGCAACACGTCCTGCTGGTCTCGGGTGTCGACGCGCGGCTGGACGAACAGCGTCCCCACCGGCGAATCGGTACGACCGGACGCGGTGTGCACGACGGCCCCCTGCTCGTAGCGCGGCATCGGCTTGAAGCGCATCTCCAGCACATACCGCTTGAGCGACGGCACGATTGACGCCGACCGCACCAGGAGATCCCGCGCGGTCGCCACGCGGCGGTTGGTCGGCGAGATCACCCGGCCCACCATCGTGGACAAATCGATCATCGCGCGGGCGTGCTTGCGGCGTTCCACGTCGTAAGTGTCCAGCAACTTGTCGTCGGCGCGCCCACTCACCACCGCGGCAAGCTTCCAGCCCAGGTTCGCCGCGTCCCGGATCCCGCTGTTGTAGCCCTGCCCCTGCCATACCGGCATCAGGTGGGCGGCGTCGCCGGCGAGCAGCAGCCGGCCCTGCCGGAACGCGCCGGCGATCCGCGAGTGGTGGGTGTACACCCGGCGCCGGATCACGTCGACCCGGTCGGGGTGCGGCACCATCCTGCCCAGCATCTGCGTGAGGAACGCGGGATCCTCAGCCTGCTCATCGGTCTCATCGGCGTGAATCATGAACTCGAAGCGCCGAATTCCGTGCGCGATCGAAATCGAGGCGTACGGGCGTTCGGGGTCGGCGCCGACCTCGCTGTTCGGGTGCCCGAGTGGGTCGTTGGCGACATCAACCACCAGCCACCGGGTCGATGAGGTCGTTCCTTCGAACGACACACCCATCACCCTGCGCGTCATGCTGCGGCCGCCGTCGCACCCGACCACATAGCGCGCCCGCACACGTGAGCCGTCGCCGCCGTTGTCGGTGCCCCCACCGAGTTCGACGGTCACCCCGTCAGCGCTCTGGTGGCATGCCGTCATCGGACGCCGCCAGCGCACCTGGACGTGTTCGAATCGGTCCAGGCCGGCGAGCAATTCGGCATCGACGAGCGGCTGCACAAAGCCATTCCGCTTCGGCCATCCGAAACGGGCGTCCGGCGGGGCCATTTCGGCGAGAACTCGGCGTTTGGCGTCGACAAACCGGAGGATCTGATTGGGCACGGTGTGCGGCAGCACCCGATCGGCGAGCCCGATCGACTGGAAGGTACGCAGCGCCTCGTCATCCAGGCCCACTCCGCGCGGGTAGTCGATGAGGGTGTCCCGCTCGTCGACGACCAGCGTGTGGATGCCTTGCAGGCCAAGGATGTTGGCGAGGGTCAGACCGACCGGGCCCGCGCCCACCACGAGAACGTCTGTCTCGATGTCAGGTAACTCCTGCCCCGGTGCGACCATCACCGGCCCAGCAGGAAGTCGAGATGCAACCGGTTGAAGGTCTTGGCGTCTTCGTACTGCGGCCAATGACCGCATCCGGGCATCACCTCGAAGCGTGCGCCCGGAATCATCGATGCCATGCGACGTCCCTCGGTCACGTCTGCGGTGGGGTCGTCGCTCGTCCACAGCACCAACGTCGGCGCGACGATCGACCCGTATTCGTCCGGCCCGAGGATGTTGCGCGCGCGAATCTCGGGATCCTGCAACGCCATGATGTCGCTCATCGCGGAAACGAATCCCGGTTGCCGATATACCCGTTGGCGGCTGGCAACCAGGTCGTCGTAAGCCTTCGACTTGTCGGCCATCAGCCATTTGATGCGCGCTTGCACCGTTTCCCACGTCGGGTCCTCGGCGGCCGCCATCGAGAGCATGATGATCCGTTGCATCACCACGGGATCGGCTTGCGAGCCACCGGCGGTGTTGAGTACCAGTCGCTCAACCACATCCGGATGGTCGACCGCGGTGCGCGCGGCCACCCAGCCCCCGAGCGATTCGCCGCTGAGGTAGGCGCGATTCGCACCGATGGTGCGCAGCACCGCCATCAGATGCTCGACGTAGTGGGCGACTTCCAGCGGATGACCCGGCTTGTCGGTGTACCCGTGGCCCAGCATGTCGATCGACCAGGTCCAGAAATGCTCGGCGTGCGCACCCAGATTGCGCACGTATGCCTCGGCGTGCCCACCGGATCCGTGCAACAAGACCAGCACCGGCTTTCCGGGATCGCCGGCACGCAGGTAGCGGGTCCGTACCCCTCCGGCCTCGAGGTAGCCCTGCTCAAACGCGACGCCCTGCAGATCGCTCCAGATGCTCTCGAATTCCGCCACGGTCCTGTCCGGCCTCCAGCTCGGGAAATCTTGTTCTCGTTTTCGGCTTACCTGGTGTGCTAATATCGCACACTAATGTGCGTTATATATAGAGCTTCGCTCTCGCAGGAAGGTCTGTCAAGGCTGTGACGGGGTCCGGTACCGGTTCGCAGACCCTGGCCAGAGGCCTGACCGCGCTGCAGATGGTGGCGGACTCCCCCGGCGGGCTGACGGTGCAACAGCTCGCCGATCAGGTGGGGGTGCATCGCACCATCGCCTATCGACTGCTGACGACGCTGGCCGAGTTCCGTCTGGTGGCCAAGGGGGAGGACGGGCGCTATCGGCCGGCAGCGGGCCTGGCGGTGCTCGGCGCGTCCTTCGATCGCAACGTGCGCCAACTGAGTCTGCCGACGCTGCGGGCGCTG
>DASTKA010000742.1:0-12853 GCA_035716165.1 Mycobacterium sp.
ACACAGCGAATTGAGAAAACGATGATGAGCTCAGTGTTGGGAATGTTGATGATGATCCCCGTGGTGTTCGGCGTCGCTGGGTACGTGTTGGTGAATCGACAACCGTGAGCACGCGAAGACGACGGGCCACCCGCCGGCGCCCCCACGACGTCTCACTTTGAGATGCTCATTCGCCTCATGTTGAGACGCTCATCATCCGCGCGCCGCGGTGTCATCAGTCGCAAGAGCCAATACATCGATTCAAAACGAGGAGAAATACGGTGAGCGGGCACAGCGTGAGCGCGGCTCACGAGAAAATCATTATGTCGTCGGCGAGACGCGGGCCCGCCAGTTCAAACGGGCACCGCCAGCGTGCGCCGGAGATAATGACGGAGAACGAATCTGATTCAATGGGGTCACCGCGAATGCTGGGCAGGATGAGCCCGCCCGACCCTGCCCAGGAGGCGTCAACGCCGAGTGTTCCCGCCCGGCTGCTGGGTTCAACGAATTCACGGAGTTCGAACGTGACCGGCTCAGCTGGACGCACCGACAACGGAGTCGGAGAAGCCGCTGCGCGAGCAGTTCTGCTCGCCACCAAGCTGCACGTCCCAGCCATCGGGTCCCAGCTCGTTCACCGGGCCGCCTTGCTCGACGTACTGTCGGCGGGACGCGGCAAGCTGACCCTACTGAGTGCGCCGGCGGGCTGGGGCAAGACGACGGTACTGGCGCAGTGGGCCTCGGCGGCGGGCGAGGCCCAGCGGTTCGGCTGGCTGTCGCTCGATTCCTCCGACAACGACCCGGTGTGGTTTTGGATGTACGTCGTCGCCGCGCTGCAGAAGGTCAGTCCCGGGGTGGGGATTCGCGCGGTCGAACTCCTCGCGGTGGGCGCCGACCCAACGCAGGTCGTTCTGCCTACTCTGCTGAATGATCTGGACACGATCGCTAGCCCGATGGTGCTCATTCTTGATGACTACCACCTGGTGGTAAGTCGAGCTGTTCATGAGCAGCTGGCATTCTTCATCAGCCGGTTGCCGGCGAATCTTCACCTGGTGTTAGCCACCCGATCGGATCCTTCCCTGCCGTTGGCTCGGCTGAGAGCCAGCGGCGAGCTTGCCGAGATGCGAACTGACGATTTACGTTTCGGACCTGGTGAGGCCGACCATCTGTTGAACGATGTCCTCGGACTGGACTTGCCTGATGCAGATATTCAACTGTTGCACCAACGTACCGAAGGGTGGGCTGCCGGCCTCTACCTTGCCGCCCTCTCGCTTGCCGGGCGGGCTGATACCGCCGCGTTCATCAGGACGTTCGCAGGCGACAACCGTCACATCGTCGACTACTTGATGGCCGAGGTGCTCGACGGTCAGCCACCGCAGCTGCGCAACTTTTTGCTACGTACCTCCGTTCTGGAGCGACTCAGCGCTGCGCTGTGCGACGCGGTGCTGGAAACGTCTGGCTCGGCCTCGGTCTTGGAGGAGATCGAACGCGAAAACCTGTTTGTGGCGCCACTGGACGCGTCGCGTCACTGGTATCGCTATCACCAGCTGTTCGGCGAGTTGCTGCGCACTGAGCTGCGTCGCAGCGAGCCCGGTCTCGTCGCCGATCTGCACCGACGAGCCGCGGACTGGTTCGAGCGTGAGGGCCTCATCGATGAAGCGGTCCGCCACCTGGTCGCTGGCGGTGACATCGCGCGCAGTGCTGATCTGATCGCCGCGGGCTGGGTCGACGAATTCAACGGGGGCGGCGTGTCGACCGTCTCCGGCTTGCTTGACCTGCTTCACGAGGAGACCGTTCTACAAGATCCGCGGTTGGGCGTGGCCCGCGCCTGGATCGCCCTAAGCGTTGGTCAACTCGATGACGCCGCCGAGTGGATCGAAGCAGTCGAGACCGGATCGGCTGCCGACACCGCAGAGGGTAGCCCGATCGGCGCTCAAGTCGTCGTGTTGCGCGCGGTTCACTCGTTCAAGACGGCTGAAGTCGCGGCGGCGCTCGAGACGGCTCGCCGGGCGATCACCCTCGATCTCGGCGAAGCGCCGCTAGGCCGAGCAAGCGCCTACTGCGTCTATGGATCCGCGCTGTACTTCTCGGACAGCACGCACGAGGCGCAAGTCGCCTTCCAGCGGGCCGTACAGCTGGCCGAGAAGGCGGGCGATCGGCGCGCACGCATCTATGCGTTGGGCCATCTGGCGCTGATTTCGGCCGAACGTGGCCAGATCGCGGACGCCGAACGTCAGATACGCCGGGCTTCCGGCAGCTCCCGGGACCTGGCGGATGCGGAGCACCTCGTGGACGTGATGGTGTCGCTTGCCGCGGCCGAACTCCTCCGTATGCGCGGTGACGCGGCCGCAGCGGCGGCCGCCGCCGACATGGCCGTCATGTCGGCCCGCCACGGTGGAGCAATCCTCGAGGTGGCGAAGACGCTGTTGGTCAGAGCGGAGGTCTTCGAGCATTTCGGCGACCACCAGACAGCGAAGGCCATCCTCGACGAGGTCGGCAACCTGGTGTGCGGTTGCGCGGACGCGGGTATCGCCTCGACGCTGCTCGCTTCGGCCAGGCGGAGCGCGCGCGTCGCCGTGACTTCGCGCAACGAGGGGTGCGTGCTCGGTGAGGAGTTGACCCCCAAGGAGCTTGAGGTTCTTCGCCTGCTCGCCACCCGGTTATCGCGACGTGAGATCGGTGCGCGGCTATACGTCTCGCTCAATACCGTGAAGACCCACCAGCGCGCCGTGTACCGCAAGCTCCAGGTTGAGCACCGCGGCGCTGCGGTTAGCCGGGCGCGAGAACTCGGCCTGTTGTAGTTCGCCTGCCTGGCCGTTGCAGAAGCGACCGGTTCCCGCCGCGCAGAAGTCACCTTTTCCTGTGTGCCGGTGGTGACGTCGTCACTGCCTTACGTTTGTGGTGAGGCCAGGTGTACCGGCGTCCGTAAACGCGGGGTCGCGTCGAGCGCGCCGTGGTCGAGATGCCGCGCCGCAGATGCGTTTCGTTGTCGGCGCCTCACCCGGGTGAATTGCGCGCCCGGATGAGGACAACTCACCCAATGCGCAGAGATAGTGGTCGCTGACCTTACTCGCGACCGCAAATCGCGTGGATCACCGTCTCGATCAATTGCGTCGCAACGAAGGCAGTGAGAGTTCGGCGACGACCATGCGGTGAAGGGACACACGCAGAACGGAGAACAGCATGTCGCAGAATGAGGCCACCACCATCATGACTGATGGGCCAGGAAGGTCTCGAACGACCGCCATCGCGCCGCTCGTTGCACGATATGGTCTGGTCGTAGTCCTGGCCTGGTTCGGCGCCATGAAGTTCACTTACTATGAATCCCATGGCATTTCACATTGGGTTGCCAATAGTCCTTTCTTGAGTTGGTTCTACAGCATCATGTCTATCGACGCCTTTGGTCGATTGAACGGATCGATAGAATTGATGACGGCAGCACTGCTCGCCGTCAAGCCGTGGTTCCCGAAGGCTTCCGTGGTGGGCGGCATATTCGCCTCGCTGTTCTTCGTGACCACACTGAGTTTCATGATCACGACCCCTGGCACCGGCGAAGCCTCCGCTGGTGGCTTTCCCGTTTTGTCCGCAGACGGGGAGTTCTTGATGAAGGACATTGCGCTAATAGGCTTAGCGCTGTGGTTGCTGGCTGACGCGATTGACGCCACCCGCAGACAGGCGACGCTCGCCGAAACGGACTGACACTTCCGCTGATGAAGTTGGGTAGGTGCAGATGTCGTTTGCGCTACGGCATGGCGGCCATACCCGTCCTAGGTCTGCTAGCGGGAACCTCAAGCCGCGCAACAAAACAGGAGCCAAGATGACACCGCCAACCGACGACCATTACGACCTCATCGTCCTCGGCGCAGGCTCCGGGGGATATGTGGCAGCTATCCGCGCCGCACAGCTGGGCATGACTGTCGGGATAGTTGAGAAACGCTATTGGGGCGGTGTGTGCCTCAACACGGGCTGTGTTCCCTCAAAAGCGCTGCTGCGCAACGCTGAGATTGCCTCCATCATCACCCAGCAGTCCGCCACATTCGGCATCTCCGGCGACGTGAGTCTCGACTACTCCCGTGCCGTGTCGCGCAGCCGCGAAGTTGCCGACGCCCGGGTCCGCGGCGTGCATTTTCTGATGCGGAAAAACAACATCGCTGAGATCGACGGCCGCGGCCGTTTCACCAGTCCCCACAGCCTTCACATAGACCTGCGTGAGGGAGGCACCAGGTTAGTGAGCTTCAACCACGCCGTCATCGCGACCGGATCGCGCGTGCCCTTGCTGCCGGGAGTTGCCCTCAGCGAAAACATCGCCACCTATGAACAGCAGATTCTCAGCGCCGATCTGCCCGAGTCCATCGTGATCATCGGCGCCGGCGGCATCGGCATGGAATTCGCTTACATTCTGCACAGTTACGGCGTTCGCGTCGAGATGCTGGAATTCGCCGGCCGTGTCCTTCCTAACGAGGATGCAGATGTTTCACGAGAACTTCACCGGCACTACCGGCGCCGCGGGATCGTGATTCACACATCGACCCGGGTAGACAAAGTCATCGATCACGGCGAGCACGTCGTCGTCAGCCACACTGGCGCTGACGGAACATCCACCACCGCGCAGGCCGCGCGCGCCTTCATCTGCATCGGATTTCGTCCCAACGTCGAAGAAATCGGTCTCGACGCCGCGGGAGTGCGTCTCGGTGCCGGCGGCGCTATCGATATCGACGACTACATGCGCACGTCCGCGCCCCATATCTATGCAGTCGGCGACGTCACCGCCAAAGTTCAACTCGCCCACGTCGCTTCCGCACAAGGCGTGATCGCTGCCGAAACGATTGCCGGCGTGGACACGATGCCGTTGAACTACCCGATGATGCCGCGAGTGACGTTCTGCCAGCCTCAAGTCGCCAGCTTCGGCTACACCGAAGAGCAGGCCCGCGCCGCTGGCCACCGCCTGCGGGTTGCCACCTTCCCCATGCAGGCCAGCGCCAAAGCCCATGGACTGGGTGAACGCGGCGGTTTCATCAAAATGATTGCCGACGATGCGCACGGCGAGCTTCTGGGAGCGCATATGGTCGGCAGCGAAGTCAGTGAGCTCCTTCCCGAGTTGACGCTGGCGCAGCTGTGGGACCTCACCGCTACCGAGCTGGTGCGAAACATCCACACCCATCCCACACTCGGTGAAGGGTTACAGGAATGCTTTCACGCCCTGACCGGGGAGGCCATAAATCTATAGTGGAACCGCGGCACCAACCGGTCGCGGATTGACGTCCACCGATACGTATCGCGTTGATGCCCAAGGCTACTCACCCCTGCCGAGGTGACAGTGCAGCCGTCGAACACCGAATGCACTGCGTACCAGCCGCAGATTCGCCGAAGCCGACGCGATCCGCACGGACCTAGCGACCCGCGGCATACCCGATGGTGGCGCCAGGAGAAGTAAGAACTTCGCCACATCGCCTCGATCACCCGGGTGAATCGGTGGTTCGGGTGATGACAGCTCACCCCGCCTGGCCGCAGCCTCAGTACGTAGATGTTCGCCCTAACCTATCTACGCCAATTCGTTGCTGACCGAGATGACAGGCAGTCAACGACTAGCAAGGCCGGGCACGGTCACGTGGCCGCGGCCGCCCACGCTTGATGTCCCGCCGTACTGGCGGATGTGATGACATGGAAGGGATACTTGATTGTGAGTGAAACCCCAAGGCCGATGGGCAGTATCGAACGCAGTGCCCACGATGGACTACTGGCGATCATCACCGACAACGCCCAAGACGGTCGGTTCGAGGCCACTGTAGGCGACCAGGTGATCGGTCGGCAGCCCTACCGCCGCTACCGCGGCCACATCGTGTTGATGGCGACCGAAGTCGACACGCAATGGCGTGATCGGGGCGTCTCTTCGGCGATGATCAGCGGTGTGCTCGCACTGATCCGGCGAGCCGGACACACGGTCATTCCGCGGTGCAAGATCACGGGTGACTACATTCTGCGACATCCTGAACACCGGGACTTGGTGGCCGACCAATATCAGGGATTGCTCCGCCCCGTGTCGCGACCCGCTGCGCCAGCGGCTCCGGACAGCGCCTAATCGACTTCAGACTCAATGCATTCGAAAAGGGTGGAGATGACTGAGGCTTATGTTTTGGGGGGTGTACGAACCCCGTTTACCCGGTATGGCGGCACAATGTCGGGTATTCGGGCCGATGACTTGCTGGGTATGACGATGAAGGGCGCCTGCGACCGGCTAGGTGTGCCGCTCGGTGCCGTGGAAGACATCGTGGCTGGTTGCGTGAACCCTGCTCACGAGGGCATGGGCGATGTCGCCCGGTGGGCTGCGTTGGCTGCCGGATTTCCTGACACCGCGGCGGGGGCCACCGTGAACAGATTTTGCGGATCATCACTAAGCGCGGCGGTAACCATTAGCCATGCGATCAAGGCTGGCGACCTCCGCCTGGGTATCGCCTGTGGCGTCGAGTCGATGTCTCGATCGGGATGGGCGCTGATGAAGGGCGACGCCGCATTCAGTCCCCGAGGTCCGGTTCTCATGCTCGACACCATGTGGAGCGGCGCTGGAGGACCGCCGAACCCGGTGTTGCTGGCCCGCAACGCTTACATCAGCATGATCGAGACCGCGCAGAATGTCGCTGACCGCTATTCACTGAACCGCGAGGAGATCGACGCCTTCGCACTGCGATCCCAGCAACATGCAAAGGCTGCCCGCGATCGAGGTCGGCTAGCCAAAGAGATTATGCCCGTGACGATCCCGGCGACGAAAAAGGTACCTGCCCGGCTAGCAGAACATGATGAGTTCATCCGCGATGACACCACCGCAGAGGTGCTGGCGGCTTTACCGGCCCAGCCCGGCACGACCCAAATGACGGCGGCCAACTCCTCGCCTTTAAGTGATGGCGCCAGTGCCGTAGTCATCGCGTCCGGGGAGCGAGCCAGCGAACTCGGCGTCGAGCCGTTAGCCCGAGTGGTATCGAGTGCGGTCTATGGCATCGACCCCCTCATTATGGGCGTGGCCCCTGCATGGGCGATCCCGGCCGCGATCCGCCGGGCAGGACTTATCCCCGAGCAGATCGACGTGTGGGAGGTGCACGAGGCGTTCAGCGCCCAGGCGCTAGGTGTGCTGCGGGAATTGCCCAACCAGCTGGACGGTTTCGTGGTGCCCGATGAGAAGCTGACACCAAATGGGGGCGCGGTCGCGATCGGACATCCCTTCGGGGCCACGGGAACTCGCTATTTGTTGACGCTGGCCACCGAATTGGCTGAAAGAGGTGCCCGCTACGGGGTGATCGGGGTCTGTATCGGCTCGGGGCAGGCAGTAGCAGTGGTTCTGGAAAACGTTGGCTCAGAATAGAAGGAGCCTGCGTGTACACATTAACGCTATCCAGTCGTCCGCCAGTAGTTCAGCGCACCTTTGCGACTCCTGGGGCACCTCGACGCCCCGAAGGCCGGCACGCATTGTCGCACGACGCTCTCGGATCAGCCCACACCGCGAAAGTAATCCGGCGTGCACTGGGCGCCGGTCCGCGGTCACGCCAACGCACGGCTGCTGACTGATGGCCGATACAACCCGGATTCGTGATGTCATTGTCGTCGGATCAGGCCCGGCGGGATATGCCGCGGCGATCTACACGGCTCGGGCCGGGCTGGACACCCTTGTCATCGAAGGCCGTGAGCCCGGCGGTGCCCTCGTGGTCGCCGGGGACGTCGACAACTACCCCGGTGTCGGCCCATTCGTCTCGGGTCCTGCGCTGGCTGACACGATGCGGCGCCAAGCACAGCACTTCGGTGCCAAGTTATCCCGAGGCTACGTCGACAGATTCGATCTCGGCGACGAGCCCAAGACGGTCAGCATTCGCGATGCCCAGCACCACGGCCGTGCCCTGATCCTTGCCATGGGCTCGGCCCCCCGGCCGCTCAACGTGCCCGCCGAACGCGGGCTCCTCGGCCGCGGCGTAAGCACCAGCGCGAAACGCGACGGCGCACAGTTCACCGGACGTGACGTCGCCGTCATCGGCGGCGGCGACGGTGCCGTTGAAGAGGCGCTTCACCTCGCGCCGCTGGCCCGCTACGTCACCCTCATCCACCACCGCCCCCGACTGAGAGCAACAGCCGTCGCCGTTGCCCGCCTGCAGGCATATCCCAACGTCGCGATCCTGACATCTACTGAAGTGCTTGCCGTGCACGGCGACCAGCACGTCACCGGGTTGCAAATACGCGACACGCGTCACGGCGGCGACTCCACCATTGCGCTCGCGGCCGTTTTCGTCGCCATCGGCCAGACGCCGCGCTCAGATCTGTTGGTCGGAGTCGTCGAACTCGACGCCGGTGGCTTCATCCTGACCAAAGACGAAACGACCGCCACCTCCCTGAAGGGTGTATTTGCCGCCGGCGACCTGGTCGACCGCCGCTACCGCCAAGCAGTCACCGCCGCAGCCAGCGGCTGCGCGGCTGCACTCGATGCCGAGCGCTGGCTGAGCCAATCGACCTGTCCTCCAACAGATTCCACTATCAGAAAGGGAACATCTCTCTCATGACCTTGGTTGATTTCTGGGCCCCATGGTGCGGCCCGTGTCGTGCGGTCGCGCCGATCCTCGAGCAGATCGCCCGAGAGCACGGGGATAAGTTGACCGTGGCCAAGCTTGACATCGACGCAAACCCGCTGACTGCTCAACGGTTTCAGGTGGCGTCGATCCCCACCATGATGGTCTTCAAGGGCGGCGTGCCAACCAGCCGCTTGGTGGGTACACGCCCAAAGTCGGCCCTGCTCCACGAGCTTCGCGACTACCTCTAGACAAGCTGGCGCTCGACGTGCCTGTTACTCGCGCCGGGCGTTAACGCCACACCCAAGGGGATCAGTGTTCAGTTCCGGGTGACGTGGATGGCGTTTCGTTCCGGATGGCCGCGACGGATTGCGCGTCCTCCACGGTGACCTGGCACGCGCCTTGAAGAACGGTTCGCACCTCGTCGGCGGGTATGACGACAGCGCCCGAGGGGTCGGCGAAGATGTAGTCGCCGGGATGGATCCCGACCCCGGCCAGCACTACCGGACGGTTGGCCTCGTAGGGGGTGACTACGTCACCACCCCAGCGGGTTGCTTCGCCTCGGCAATACACGGCGAGGTCATATTGCTGGAGTTCAGCGAAGTCACGAAGCCGACCATCCGTGAGAATTCCTGCAAGCCGATGGTTTTGGACACGCGACATCTTCGTTCCGCCGCCAAGTGAGGTCTCGGTGTATCCGTTACTGGCCAAGACGAGGACACGTCCTTCAGCGCCATCAGCGATAGCCTCATAGAAGAGCCGCTTGAAGTTGTAGCGTTCGGCGGGCAGCGCGGTTCGACATGTCGGGAAAAAAGAGATTGTCACAGCCGGCCCAAAAAGCACCCGGCCGGGCGTGGGACTCACCAGATCGAGCAGATCGCACCGATGTTGATGTAGTCGCCCCATCGCGTCCACGACGTCAGCGGTACGGACGCGACGAGCGAGCTCACTGAGCGAGTTCATCGCCAGCCCGGGATCGCTGCCGTGGGGCGGGCTTGCCCCGCCGGTGAATGGGTTACATCCGGCCCTCTGTGTCATTCGCACTCTCTTCCCGCCAGCGTGGCCGGGGCGGCGGCGTTGGGATCCGTGACCCTCCCGTCCTTTAACAGAATGGAGATCGCGCCCTTGGCTTCGAAGATAGCGAGGTGAATACGATCGAAGCCTTCGTGTCCCTGCAGTCGTAGCACAGCCTCGAGATCGGCAGTGGTTAGTCCGCATCGACGCAGGTTGCGTCGGTCGACGTATCCGTTGCGGATCAGCACTTTCAGAGGCGGATCGATGAAACGTCGAATCCCCGGAATGAAGCGCAATCTCGCAAGTGCCGCGTGGCTGGCTAAGAGGCAAATGAGCGCCGCCGTCGCGTTGAGCCACGAGGTATCGCTGGCGGTAGCAGCCCGACCGACGATGGCTCCGGCGGCCACCGCAGCGATCCAGTCGAACGGAGCGAATTCGGCGAGGGTGCGGCGCTCCGTGAAGCGAAATAGGACCGCGGCCGTGAGGAACAGCGCCGAGGTTTTGACGGCGGCATCGACGGCACCTGGTGGGTTACCGATCAGGACATGAAATATTCGGTCCATGCGTGTCTGTCCTTCACGGTCGGCGTATCCGGCGGCGCTGGCGATAGTTCAAAGCGAAATGTCCCTTCTGAGCGGCGGTTTCGATCGAGCAGCGCGCTGCGTCGAAAGAGGCTGTACAACCGCCGGCGGCTGCTGTGATGCTGCTGGTGGCGGCGGTCGACCATGACGCCGTCGGCGAAGACATCACTGAACCGAGGTTGGGATACGCCACGACTGGGCGCCGCGGAGTTCGAGCCACACGTCGGTCGGCGTTTGGACCAGCCGGGCCAAGACGTTTTCGCAACCAGCACACCTCACCACGATGCCGGGCCCGCGAAGATAGACGTGACTCTCGGCGAAGGCCTCGACCTGACCACATCCGGCGCAGGTCAGCATCGCAGTGGTGACATCGAATCCCAGCACCTCCGCGAAGGCACCCCCGGCGGCGTTGCCGTCGACGTGCGTTGGTTCGGTCATCATTCCCCGCTTCTCAGTTACTGGCTCGGTCCGAACCGCTCGGTCCGGATAGCTGACGGCTGATAGCCGTGCTCGACCAGCGTGGTGGTCACCGATTCCACAAATCCCGTTGGGCCGCAAACGTAGACGCGCGAACCGTCGGTGGGCACCCACTCCGTCGGCGCTAGGTCTGCGGCGCGGACCCGGCCGGGCGGCCGGCTGGTCTCCGGCGCGGCCACGCGGGTGTACACCAGCGCGACTTGCAGCCAGTCGCATGCACGCTCGAGCCGGCCCAACTCTTGTGCGTAGTACACGTCAGCGGGACTGCGCACCGAGTAGACAAGCCGAAAGTGGGTTGTGCCGGCGACGACCCGCTGACGCAACATGGCCATCAATGGCACGATTCCCGATCCGCCGCCGACCAGCAAAACCGAAGCCGCATCGGCGGGCGCCCACACAAACCAGCCGCCGATGGGGCCGCGAAGTTCGATCTGGTCTCCGGCCCCAAGCCCGGCGAGGTAGGGCGAGACTTCCCCTTCGGGAATCTGTTGGACAGTGAGCTCGATGCGCTCACCGTTGGCTGGTCTGCTCAGTGAATAGCTGCGTTGCGCGCTGTACGCGTCCTCAGCGGTCAGCTTGAGATCGATATGCTGGCCCGCGCGGTGACCGCCCCAGCCCGGCACGTTCAGGCTGATCGTTTGCGCAGACTCGGTCTCGGGTGCAGAGTGCACCACAGTTGCGACCCGCCAGCGCAACATCGCTTTCACATGGACTCCATGGCAGTCAGTCCCCGGCATAACGTTGTTCTCGCCACGGGTCCCCGTAGTTGTGGTAGCCCAATCCTTCCCAGAACCCCGTTAAGTCGCTGTCTCGCAGCTCGATAGATCTCACCCATTTCGCGGACTTCCAGAAATACAGGTGCGGCACCAACAGCCGCGCCGGGCCGCCGTGTACCGGGCTAAGCGGTGCGCCCTGGTAGCCGTGGACGATCCACGCCTTCCCGCCGCGAAGATCGCGAAGCGGGAGGTTGGTGGTGTAGCCGCCGTAGGAACCGATCAGTGCGAATTCGGCGGCAGTATCCGTCGATTCGAAAAGTGTATCCAGAGAAACGCCTTCCCACTCGGTATCCAGCTTGGACCACGTCGTGACGCAGTGGATGTCCACGGTGAGCGGCTCGCTGGGCAGGAGCCTGAACTGGGCCCAGCTCCAGGAGTGTTCGGCGCCGAGCTCGTCGCGAATGGTGAATCGCCAGTCATCAAGATCGATCCGCGGAGTCGGTCCTGCTTGCAGGACAGGGAAGTCCGCGGTCAGATGTTGCCCGGGCGGCAGCTCACGGGCCGACTCGCCGCTTCGTCTGCGAAAGCCTTTGTTGACGATGCTCATTGGTGCTCCGTTTCGTGGGTCGTGGTCATGCCCAACAAGGTCGGCGTTAGATGTGCGGCTGAAATAGGACCGCGGGGTCGCGTGCGGTGCCGTCGTATTGCTCGCCGCCTGCAGCGCCGTGGGAAACCGCGATCCGTTCTCTGGCAGGCAACAGGTCGGGCGGTGCGCCGGCCGCCCGAACAACGATGGTGCCGTTGGATATCATTCTGCCCCTGCGGCCTTCGGTAACTGTATGACTTCTCCGGCCGTGAATTGGGCGTCGCCGCCGCCGACGAATCCCATCGACAACACGGTGCGCGGGAAGAAGACGTCGGTGAGATAGGCAAGTGCGACCGCCCAGCGGTTGACGAGCCGGGGAATCGCATAGAGGTGGTAGGCGCGGGCGACAAGCTTCGCGGGATAGCCCGATAGGTGAACGCCCAGCGGGTTGGCGACGGCGTAGCGCGGACCCAAGTCGACGACCATACCCTTGTCGCTGTGGCGGTAGTCCTTCCGCTCGCCGTAGCCGAGACTCGCGGCGACGTTGTGGGCCAACGTCCTACCTTGTCGGGTCGCGTGCTGGGCGGTCGGTGGGGCGATCTTGCCCGGCTGGGTTAGGTCCGGAACGGCGGCGGCGTCGCCCGCGGCAAACACGTCGGGATGACCTGGTACCTGCAAATCGGTCTGCACCTTCAGCCGGCCCCGCTCGGTTTCCAAGCCCAGCGTGGCGATCAGTGGTGACGGGGTCACGCCAGCCACCCACGCTACGGTGTAAGCGTCGACGCGCGAATCATCGCTAAGCACAACATGTTCGGCGTGAACCTCCTTCACGGTCGTGCGCAACCGCACATCGATTCCGCGAGAGCGCAGCACCCGCATCGCCGCGTCGCCGAGCTTGTGCCCCAGCTCGGGCATAACGTGATCGGCCAAGTCCAGCAGCACGAACCGCACCGAGGCACG
>DASTKA010000743.1:0-2181 GCA_035716165.1 Mycobacterium sp.
GGCGTAGAACTCGAACCGCAGCCCCTTGTTGCGCGGCCTGCGGTTGCCGCGGTAATCGGGGTTGGGCCGCAGGTCGATTCGGACGTTGTGCTCCCACGCCGGCCCGTCGGGAGTGTCGGCGAGCTTGTACGGGCCGTTGCCAATTGGGTGCTGACCGAAGGCACTCATGTCACGAAAAGCCGCCTGCGGCAACGGATAGAACGCGCTGTGCCCCAGCCGCAGCTTGAAGTCGATCGTGGGCGCCTTCAACCGAACGGTGAACTCCAGGTCGCTGGCCACGCGGAGCCCCGACATCGTGGTGGCCGCAGGTTTTCCGTCACCGGTCAGCCCGGCGACCGCATCGAACCCATCGATCGGGCTGAAAAAGCTCTGCTGCAGTTGGGCATTCGTGCTCAGAGCCCCGTAATTCCACGCGTCGACGAAGGAATGGGCCGTCACCGGCGAGCCGTCGGTGAACTTCCAACCCGGTTTGAGGATGATCCGGTAGTTGATGTTGTCGGTGGTGTCGACGGATTGGGCGACTTCCGGCGACGGATTTCCGGCGGCGTCGTAGGACATCAGCCCGGCGAAGAGCCGATCGATGATCCGGCCGCCCAGGCTGTCGTTGGTGCCGGTGGGGATCAACGGGTTCGGCGGTTCCCCGCCGTTCACCACCACCAGATCGGGGCCCAGGACGCCGCCACCGCAACCGGCCAGCGGGGCGACCGTCAACAGGACGACTGCGGCGACAGCCGGCCAGCCCCGCATCCAACGCATGACAACCGACCCTAGGGCCTGCGGCGGCGCCGGCCACGCAGTGACCGGCGGTCCAGCACTCCGACGGCAGATGTCGCTCAGGCCGGCGTGATGGGGTGCACCTGCAAATCGCAGGCGTCGATGGTGGCCGCGACCGTCAGCACCACTTCGGTGTCGGGCGGATTGACGCGAAGGTCGGTGTAGGTGGGGCAGGCGGCGCCACTGCCGTGCATGGCCATCCCCTCCACGATCGCCTGCCCCTGCGACGATATCGACAGCAAGACGGTGGGCGGGACGTCGGCGCCGGCCGGCAGCCCGCCCAGGTAGCCACGCAGCGTGGGCTGAGCGTGAATCGGTGGCCCGCCGGCGCCCGAATCCACCCAGGCGTATCCGGTCAGCGTGCACGGCTCGGCGCCGCCGGCGAGGGCGAACGTCAACGTCACCGCGCGATGACCCACCGCGCCTTCTGCCGGGGCGGCGGTCACGGCGACCTGCTCTGACCGGCAGGGCGTGGCCTCGTCGCCGCTCTCCAGCGGCATGGCCGACGCGGCCCACCCCAACATGGCGGCCGTCGCGTACATCGTTGCGGCAGCGGCGAAACCGGAGATTAGTCGGCGGATGGCCCGCCCGTGACCCGGCACGTCGGTGATTATCCGGCATAGGGGCAGACTTTGACCCCGGATTCGTGCACAGCTACCACTCGCATAGCCACGCCTCACCCGGTTAGGCTCGCAGTCGGCCATCAGCGCACGGCCGCCGAACGGCGCAGTCTCGACACAGGGAGAGAGCTCAGTGACCGCCAATACCGCAGGCCCGTCGTCGTATCCTCCGCCGGCGCAATTCGCCGAGCAAGCCAATGCGGGCGAGGAACTGTATCGCGAAGCCGAGCAGGACCGGCTGGCCTTCTGGGCCGAGCAGGCCAATCGGCTGTCCTGGGCGACGCCGTTCACCGAGGTGCTGGACTGGTCCGAGGCGCCGTTCGCCAAGTGGTTCGCCGACGGCAAGCTCAACGTCGCCTACAACTGCGTGGACCGGCACGTGGAGGCGGGCCACGGGGATCGGGTCGCCATCCACTGGGAGGGCGAACCCGTCGGCGACCAACGCAGCCTGACCTACTCCGATCTGCAAACCGAGGTGTGCAAGGCCGCCAACGCGCTGACCGATCTCGGTCTGGTCGCCGGCGACCGGGTCGCGATCTATCTGCCGCTGATTCCCGAGGCGGTGATCGCGATGCTGGCGTGCGCGCGCCTGGGTCTCATGCACAGCGTGGTGTTCGCCGGGTTCACCGCCAAGGCGCTGCAGGCCCGCATCGCCGACGCTCAGGCCAAGCTGCTGATCACCAGCGACGGCCAGTTCCGCCGCGGCAAGCCGGCACCGTTGAAGGACGCGGCCGACGAGGCCGTCAAGGACGACGGCAGCCCCGTCGAGCACGTACTCGTGGTGCGG
>DASTKA010000744.1:0-4052 GCA_035716165.1 Mycobacterium sp.
TGCGCCTCGACGGCGGGCATGAAGCCTGCAAGTTGTGCAGGAGTGATTTTGGATGTGTGGTCGAGCATTGCTGCACCCTCGGGATTTGGCACCCGGGTGCGATGAGGGCGCGATGGTTGTTCCGACCAGTTTGTTTTCGACGGCAGCACAGAACGTGGACCCATGTCATCATCGCTACCTTGACCGGTGCATCTCACCGTACCCCTTTGTTCCCTGTCGAATCGGGATCTACGTGACCGGCTCAGCGTCTTCGAGCCGCGAGAGGAACACCGTGGCGTATGAAGGCCTAAGGCGCAGCTAGATCGCGGCGCGACTACCAGCAGGTCGTAAGTGACTCCGAGTTCTTCTAAATCGGCCAATTGCCGGGCTTGGCTGAAGTGAGCGGTGGGCCGGTTTCCGGACGGCGTAATGAGTGAGAGGTCCCCGACGAAGACGAGGTCGTCCCACGTGGTAGGCGACGGCGACGCTGGCGATCGGTGCGGCGCGATCGCGGCCGCGTCGGGCCTCCCAACGCTTTTGAGGTTCACCCGTCCGAAGAACAGCAGATCCTCTCCCGGACTGGGATCGATTGCGAAGTCGTCGAGGTCGATGCCGTGGTGGATCGTGGCGGATAGTGTAGATCGGGGTGTCGATCAGAGTCGCTTATCGACACATACGCGGTGGTGCTGGCGTAGCGCTTGTAGACGGGAATGATCCGATCGGACGAGAAGCCGGAGAATTGTGGTGATGACGGGGTGTCGCGACTAGATCGCTGTGCGTGAGCGGCAAGGAATCGTACCCGTTGTTAATGATGTCGAACTTGCCGGCGCGCTCGAACACCGAGGCGACGTGCAGGCACTCTGCGACCTTGGCGTCGATCGTCGCATCCTCAGACCAGCCCCACGGCGCCGTTGCTTTCAGGCTGGCCGCAGTGATCGAGTCTGCAGTGGCGAAAACAGCGTGACATGATTGCCGGCTGCCACCAGCCCCTCGGTGACCAACGGCGCGAACTGCTCCCATGGCCCGGTAGTGCCGAGGGGGGTCCTCCACGCGAGCGAGAGCACAGCAAGTCGGATCGCACTGGCAGCTTCGCATTGGTTGGGAATGATCAGGCTACTCGGACCGAATTTCGCGTTTCCTGCGGACTCGACCGCCGCGCGTCGGGCAACATCCCTGCATAGGCGCCATCTATGCTGATCATCCTGCGGCGCTAAGCATCTCCTCGAAGGCGCTCTGCATGCAGTCGGCATAGTGGCCCGGATCGGGCAGCGCACTGCGATCCGCTGTCACACCGATAGAAACCGTTCCGTTGTAGCTGGCCACGATGTGAAAGAGATTCATTCCGCCGATCAGTGGGCCCAGCCCGGTCACCCGCAGAAGGCGAGCGCCCGCGAAGTAGATCGGATCGGTCGGGCCTGGCACGTTGCTCACTGTGGTGTTTGCGATCGCAGGGCCCGAAAAGGACACTGCGCTAGCGGCTTTCACCGTGAGTCCGATCAGCGTGGTGGGCACCGTGCCCACCAGGTCCATCAACCGGGCGCTGCTCGAGGAATCGGCGCTGTCGCGAAACGCGGAGGTGTCGTCGACGATCGCCGCCAGTCGTTCGAGCGGGTCGGCGATCGCGGTTTCGAGCGCGTGTAGCCGGCCGAACAGTCGATTGCCACCACTACCGGTTTCGCTGCTGGACCGAATCGAAGCCGGGCATGCGGCAACGAGAGTTTCGTCGGGCAACTCTCCGTGGCTATCCAGGTAGTGCCGAAGCGCACCTCCGACGTAGGCAAGGGCTACGTCGTTGATGGTCGCGTTCGGCACGCATGCCTTGATCCGCTTGAAATCGGCCAGTTCGTGAAAGCGTGCGTCAAACACGCGGTGTGGTGTGGCCGCGCCGTTGAATCGCGTGCTCGGCGCAAAGAACGAGCCCGACCCTGGGGCCAGCGTGGCCGCTACTCCGCCGGCAATCTTGCCTGGCAACTCCGCGACGTGACGCAGCGCGCCAAGAGCGCTGGGAATCAGGACCTTGCCCGCACGCAGCGGGTGGAGCACACCGTTGATCGCTGTCCGCGCGACGAGGTCTGCCGTCGAAGGCAGAGCGCCGGGATTCCACGGCTTTTCCGGTGGTCCGGGACGCTCGCTGTCGTGCGCGAGGTCATGCATGGCGGCCATCAGCTCGACGCTTTCCATCCCGTCGACGACACAGTGGTGCAGCTTGAGTGAGATCGCGAACGATCCTTTCGGCACGCCTGGGATGGAATTCAATCCCTCGATCACGGTCATCTCCCACGGTGGCCGGCGGAGATCGAGCTGACGTCCATGAATGCGCGCGATCTGTATGCACAGCTGACGCCAGTTCCCCGGCTGGGGCAAAGCGATGTGACGCACGTGGTACTCGAGATCGAAGTTCGGATCATCAACCCAGTACGGCATGTGCAGGCTGCCGGGTAAGTCGGTCAGCCGCCGACGGAACGTCGGCGCCAAATGCAGCCGGGCATCGATCTCTTCAAGAATGCGCATGAAGGTGACCTTGCCGTCGGGCGCCGTCGACTGGTCATAGATCAGCAGCATCTGGATCTGCATCGGAGTCTCCGGCCTTTCGGCGCGCAACATCATGTCGTCGGTCCAGCTCAACTGCTCCATTTCGTAGATGGTTCCCCGCGGTTCCCCAAGCCACACGCAAGGCGTCGTCGCAGCTGTGAAGGATCACGCGTCGCGTCCTCAGAAGACCCTGACCGGCACGGAGAAGCAAACCTTATTACGGCTTCGCCCATACCGTAGGCAGCGGTCTCCCTCGCGCGTACGCTGCAGCGATGTCTCGAGTCGACGCTGGACAGGCAGTTCGCACCGTCCGGTCCTACCTCCGGTGGATGACTCGAGCAAAGCCTGGCGACTATTTGATTGCGCTGAGCGCCGTATCCGCGTCGACTCCGGTGATCGGGCGGCATATTCAGCCGATCAGCGGCATGGCAGCCCTCGGCGTCTGCGGCAGGACATATCTTCCCGGCATCGTGTCGGCGATGGCCAGCGCGCGGTTCGACCCGGGCGGCTACCAACTCCGACGTCAACAACTCGCCCTGACGCCGACGGTACTGACGGAGGCGTTGCAGGGCATCGTGAGCGCCGACGACCTTGCACATCCGTGGCCGTCACATCCGCAGCGGGCCCCCCTGTGGAAGGCGTCCGGGCAGCGCCGCTACGTGTATCGGTCATCTGTGCACTACGGCGATCACCCCAGCCAGCTACTCGACGTATGGCGAAGCCAGGAACACCCCGGCGCTCCCGCTCCGGTGCTCGTCTACATTCCAGGCGGCGCGTGGGTGTTCGGAAGCCGCACACTGCAGGGCCATGCGCTGATGGCCCATCTGGTCAGAAGAGGCTGGGTCTGTTTGTCTCTCGAATACCGGACCAGCCCGCAACATCGCTGGCCGCGTCAGATGACCGATGTGAAAGCTGCGATCGCGTGGGCGCGCGCCAACGTCGCCGAATTCGGTGGAGACCCCAAATTCATTGTCGCCGCGGGATGTTCGGCTGGCGGCCACCTGGCAACGCTGGCTGGACTCACCGCCAACGACCCGCAGTGGCAAACCGAACTACCCGCTGACGCCGACACATCCGTCGATGCAGTCGTCAGTCTGTACGGCCTGTACGACTGGCAGGACCGTTCCACTGTGCAGCGCGCACGATTCATGGAATTCCTCGAGCGTGTAGTCGTCAAGCGCTCACAGGCTCGCCACCCAGAGGTGTTTGGCGCGGCATCGCCGGTGGATCGGATCCACGAAGCCGCGCCACCGTTTCTCGTTGTCCACGGAAGCCGTGACAGCATCATTCCCGTCGACGAGGCGCGCACATTCGTCCACACGTTGCGATCCGCGTCCGTGGCGCCCGTGGGTTATGTCGAGTTGCCGGGCGTCGGTCACGGTTTCGATCTGGTCGACGGAGCACGTACTAGTGCAGTTGTCGCCGCTATCGGAAGATTTCTACGTCAGATCCACCAGGATCGATCGGCTGCTGAAGCAGGCGCTGCCAAACTAGAGCAACGGATTGTCACCCACGACGCCACCAACGGCGCGTAAATCTCC
>DASTKA010000745.1:0-2398 GCA_035716165.1 Mycobacterium sp.
TGGCTGAACGCCTTCGCCGACGGCCACGGCGCCGCGTCGCCGCCCCGCACCGTCGTCCTATCCGGCGGGGACCTGTCGACGATGTGGGACGATCCGCAGCCCGGGCGGGTCTGGCCGGACGTCCTCGCGTTTGCGCGCAACACCGAGCCCGGCAAGACAACCGGCACCGAGCTGCGCCGGCCGAGCGGGGAAGCGATCTACCAGGACAACGACGTACAGTCCGTGGACGCCGAATTGACCGACGGCCCAAACAAACTGGTGAAGCTCACGCACTGGGATTCGTACAACCCCCCGGTGCTGTCGACGATGTTCTACGACCTCAATGCCAAGTCCATCATCAAGATCGGCGATTCCGACCGGATCTCCGGCGGTGGGCTGACCGCCGCGCTGTCCGACGGGAAACTGTTCGTCGACGGCCACGGCTCCGACACCTCCCAATTCGGCTTCGGCGTGTGGAACCTGCGCACCCAGCAGTGGGACTTCCAGAAAAGCCGGGACGACGCCAAGAAGCTGTCGATCGCCAAGCTGGCGTTCTTCGAAGATCACCTCTACATCACCGGCACCGGCGGCACGTTTTCCGTAATCGCCTTGCCCGCAACCGATCCCGTGTCATCGAGCTGGGCGCTACGGCCTTTCGAGCGGATCTCCGGGTGGACGCTGGTGTGCCGCGGCGAGACGGCGCCGGCTTCCAATGGCGAGTGCAAGGAAATCGTCATGGTGCAAGACCAGGACGGCCACTACCCGGGGCCCTGGTTCTGACCCGAGCCCGGTCGCGCTCAGTACAGGCCGAGGGCCCGCGGGACCATGTAGAGACCGAAACCGATGGTCACGAAACACAGTGCGCGGGTGACGTATTTGTGCAACCCTCGCATGCGCCATTGCTCGGGCAGCGCCCTGGCTTCCAGCGCCAGCAGCAGGCCCAGCACGATGGGCAGCAGCAACGCGTTCATGACCTCGACGTCGACCGCCAGGTTGACCAGGTCGACGCTGGCCAGCACCAGCGCCGCGCCCAGGATGTGGGCGAGCGCGTAGGTGACGTAGAACTTGGCGGTGGCGCGGTTGGGCCGCTCGTTGAGCGTGTGCTTCCAGCCGAACACCTCGGCCAGGCCCCACGCGCCGGCCAGCGAGGCGACGATGGCGGCCACCAGGGCCGCACCCAGCATGCCCAGGCCGAACACCACCGTCCCGCCGACGTGGCCCAGGTAGGGCGTCAGCGATTGGGCGATCTGACCGACGGTTTCCAGCTCCGCCCCGCCGCCGTGATTCCCGATCGTCGAGGCCATGGTGATCACCACCGCGATCATGATCAGCTGGGTGAGCACCGCGCCGAACGCGGTGTCGTAACGAGCCTGTCGAATGGTGCTCTCCGACAAGCGCTTATCGACCACCGCGCCCTGCTGGTAGAAGATCATCCAGGGCATGATCACGGCGCCGACGTTGGCCGCGACCAACAGCAGGTACGACGAGTCGCCCAGCGGCATCGAGGACATGCCGTCCACGAGCGCCCGCGGGTCGGGCCGGGCCATGACCATGGCCACCAGGAAGGCCAGTTCGGCCGCGCCGACGACGAGGCCGATGCGTTCGACGCGCCGGTAGCTGCCGGTTAGCGCCAGCCCCAGCAGCGCGACCGTCGCGACCGGAATGCTCACCCACCGCGAGACGCCGAAGAGCTCGCCCACTCCGGCGACGCCGGCGAATTCCGTCAGCAACGCCCCTATCGCCGAGGCGAACAAGGTGAACGCCGAAAGCCACGCCCAGCCGCGGCCGAACCGCTCCCGGATCAGCGAGCCGTGGCCACGGCCGGTGACGATGCCCAGCCGCACCGTCATCTCCTGCACGACGTAGAGGACCGGCATCAAGATCAGCTGCGGCAACACCATCCGGTAGCCCCACTGGGCTCCGGACTGCGACGCGGTGATCAGTGAGCCCGCGTCGGTGTCGGCCAGCATGACCACCAGGCCGGGGCCCCACACCGACAGCAGCCCCCACCGCAGCCACCGGCCACGCGCCCGCAGCGATACCGGCGGCCGACCCTCGACTTTGTCCGCCACCGGCTGCGTAGTTGTTTCCGTCACCCTCGGCCCGCTCCCCTAGCACTCGTACGTTTCGTGCAACCCCATCCGCACGAGGATAACTAAGGGTCCCCTAACCGCGGGCACTTTTCCCGAGAGCGCCATTGGCGAGATATGCGCAGGCGTTCTCGATAATGCGATAGGCCTTCTCGGACGGCGGGAGTGCGTTACCGAGCGCGGTCACGAATCTGGTTTGCCTACACCACTTCTCGCTCTGGTAGCGATGAGCGCGGCGCAGATCAACAGCACTGCGGTGGCCGCCGTTTCGGCTATCAACGCACCGGAGTTCAGCACTTCCCGGTTAGGGACCAGAGAAATCCCCATCT
>DASTKA010000746.1:0-2986 GCA_035716165.1 Mycobacterium sp.
CTCAGATCGTTAATCTGGTCGTGGCTACCGAGACCTTGCTGCGGGCCGCGTCGGCGCATATTTCCGCCGTCACTTGGCAACCTCATGTGAAAGATGGCCAGCGGCAGCCACATGCGCCCGGAACGCATCGAGAAAGCGAGATCGGTGAGGCTTCACAGGCAGGGCAGGGCGCTGGCCGCCGTGGCGTTGGCGACGGCGCTCGGTACTGCAGCGCTGACCGCCTGCGGCAGCGACGAGAACCGCCGCGTAGCCACCCCGCCCAGCGCCTCCGGCGTCACCGGAACGGCGGGGTGCGGCGGCAAGGACAAGCTGACGGCCGAGGGCTCAACCGCTCAAGAGAACGCGATTACGGTCTTCAACCAGGTCTGGGGGCAGTACTGCCCGGGCAAGGGCCTCGCCTACAACCCGACCGGCTCGGGGGCCGGCCGTGAGCAGTTCATCGCCGGGCACGTCGACTTCGCGGGCGCCGACTCGCCCTTGATCGCCGACCAGATCGGCCCCGCCGCCAGACGCTGCGACGGCAACCCGGCGTGGGACCTGCCGCTGGTCTTCGGGCCCATCGGCATCGTCTACAACCTCCCCGGAAACCCGGCCCTGGTGATAAACAGTGACGCGCTGGCGAAAATCTTCACCGGCGGGATCACCGCCTGGGACGACCCGATCCTGGCGGCCCTCAATCCGGGCACCGCGCTACCCAACACCAAGATCACGCCGATCTACCGCACCGACTCGTCGGGAACCACCGACAACTTCCAGAAGTTTCTGACCGCGGCAGCACCGCAGAGCTGGTCGAAAGGAGTCGGCACGGAATTTCAGGGCGGGGTCGGCGAGGGCGCCGCGAAGTCGGCCGGGGTCGTCCAAGCGGTGCGGGCCACCCCGGGCGCCATCGGCTACGTCGAGAAGGGCTTCGCCGACCTAGCCCGCATGCCCTACGCCAAGATCGCCACCCGCGGTGGCGTGATTCCGCTGACCAACGACACGGCGGGGAACGCAGTCAAAGCGGCCAAATTCGTGGCCGAGGGCGATGACCTGGTGCTGGATCTCAATGCCATGTACGGCTCCGAGGAGCCGGGCGTCTACCCGTTGCTGCTGGTCACCTACGAGATCGTGTGCTCAAAGGGTTACGACGCCCAGACCTCCGCGGCCGTCAAATCGTTCCTGGCGATAGCGGCCAGTGGCGGGCAGGGCGAACTCGCCAGGGCCGGGTACGTGCCGTTGCCCGATAAGGTCAGGGAACGACTGGTTACGGCGATCGATGCGATGCAGTAGCCGACTGAATCGGGTTTCAAGGAGCGACACCAGGACTGTGACGGCATCACAGTGACGACGCCAAATCCCATCGACGCGGGCTCGGGCGCGGTGGTCGCCGCGCCGTTTCCGGAGTCGCAGGCGACGCCCATCAGCCCCTGGGGTAGGGGGCGGCCCCATGTGGCGGACCGGGCTTTCCGCTGGCTCGCGCAGTCGTCGGGCGTGTTCATCATCGTGGTCATCGCCGCGATCGCCGCCTTTCTGCTCGGGCGCGCGATACCCGCGCTGCACCGCAACCGCGAGAACTTCTTCACCTACGGCGGCGCCTGGATCACCACAGACACCTCGGCGATGCACTTCGGCATCGCCAGCCTGGTGCCGGTCACCGTGTTCGTGTCGCTGTTCGCGTTGATCCTGGCCATGCCCGTCGCGCTCGGCGTCGCCATCTTCATCACGCAGTACGCGCCGCGGCGGGTCGCCACCCCACTGGCCTACTCCGTTGATCTGCTGGCGGCGGTGCCCTCGATCATTTATGGAGCGTGGGGGCTCTATGTGTTGGCGCCGCAGCTGCGGCCCGTCGCCACCTGGCTCAATCACTCCCTGGGCTGGTGTTTTCTATTCGCCAGCGGCAACGCGTCGCCCGCCGGCGGGGGCACCATATTCACCGGCGGGATCGTGTTGGCGGTGATGATCCTGCCGATCATCACCGCGGTCACGCGCGAAGTGTTCGTCCAGACACCGCAGGACCAGATCGAGGCCATGCTGGCGCTCGGTGCCACCCGTTGGGAAGTGGTCAAGACGGTCACGCTGCCGTTCGGGCGGTCGGGCTACATCAGCGGCTCGATGCTGGGGCTGGGCCGCGCCTTGGGCGAGACGGTGGCGCTGCTGATCATCCTGCGGGGCACCCAGTCCGCGTTCGGCTGGTCGCTGTTCGACGGCGGGTCCACCTTCGCGACCAAGATCGCCGGTGCCGCCGCGCAATTCGACGACCGATACAAGGCCGGCGCGTACATCGCCGCGGGGCTGACGCTCTTCGTGCTCACCTTCGTCATCGACGCCCTTGCGCGCGGGGCCGTCGCCGGGGCGGGACGAAAGGCCGCCCGATGACCTCGATGTTGGACCGCCCGCTCAAGCCGCGGACCTTCTCGCCGGTCAGCCGGCGCCGTCGTATCACGAACTACGTTGCGACGCTGCTGGTTTCACTGTCGCTGCTGGTCGCCGTGACCCCGCTGGTGATGGTGTTGTGGTCGGTGGTCGTCAAGGGGTTCAAGGCGATCGCGTCAACCACGTGGTGGTCGCACTCGCAAGCCGGGATGACGGCATTCGTGACCGGTGGTGGCGCCTATCACGCGCTCGTCGGCACGGTGCTGCAAGGATTGGTATGTGCCGTGATCTCGATCCCGCTCGGGCTGATGGTCGCGATTTATCTGGTCGAGTACGGCGGTACCGCGCTGAGCAGACTGGCCTCGTTCATGGTGGACATCCTGAGTGGCGTGCCGTCGATCGTCGCGGCGCTGTTCATCTATGCGTTGTCCGTGGCCACGCTGGGACTTTCGCGGTCGGTGTTCGCGGTGTCGCTGGCGCTGGTGCTGCTGATGCTCCCGGTGATCGTGCGCGCCACCGAGGAGATGCTGCGGATCGTCCCGGTGGATCTTCGCGAGGCCAGCTACGCGCTGGGCATCACCAAGTGGAAAACCATTGCCCGGGTGGTCATCCCCACCGGACTGTCCGGCATCGT
>DASTKA010000747.1:0-5866 GCA_035716165.1 Mycobacterium sp.
AGCTGGCCCACTCGCGCGTGCTCGTGGTGGGCACCTACCGGGACGACGAGCTGCCCGACGACCATTACCTGAACGAGGTACTCACCGGGCTGAGCAAGGAGCGGGGCTATGCCCGCATCAAGTTGCGGGGGCTCTCGGACAAACACGTCAAGGCGATGCTTGAAGCGGTGCTGCAACAACCGCTCGAGCGACGACACGAACTCGCACTCGCGGACGCCGTTTGCCGAGAGTCGGAGGGCAATCCGTACTTCACCGAGGAGATCGTCCGCCACCTGATCGACTCGGAAGTGCTCGACTGGCGCGATGGGAGGTGGGTTACCGACATCCGGGAGGGCGAAGAGCTGGGCATCCCTCGGGGCATCCACGAAGTGGTCTCCCGTCGGTTAGAGAAGCTGCCGACTGAAACACTCGAGCTCCTCTCGACTGCGGCGGTTATCGGCCGCGAGTTCGATCTGCCGATCCTGACCCACATCAGCGGGCTGGAGGCAGGCGCCGTGTTGGCGCAGATGCAGCCAGCACTCGATGGGGCGATCGTGCGCCAGGCCGCCGACGAGCCGGGCCGGTACGGCTTCGCGCACTGCGCGACTCGCGACGCCCTGTACGACGACCTGCCCGCGTTGCGCCGCTCCCAGCTGCACATCGCTGCGGGCGAGGCAATCGAGGAGCTCTTTGAGGACCGGATCGAGTCCCATCTTTCGGCGATCGCGTTCCACTTCGCGAAAGCTGCCCCATACGGTGACGCTGCAAAAGCAGCCGACTACGCCTGGTGGGCGGGTGAGCGAGCGGCGGCGACATATGCCTACGAAGACGCGGTCAGCCTTTACGCGACCGCGCTGCGGCTGTTCGACACGATCTCGGAGGTAGTGCCGCAGCGCCGATGCGATCTGTTGCTGGCGCTCGGAGACGCACAGTGGCGGGCCGGCGAAGCCGAAGGTGCCCGCAAGACTTTTGGCGAGGCGGCAACCATTGCGCGCGAGCTGGCTCTAAACGACCACTATGCCCGTGCCGCGCTTGGATATGGCGGCGGTCCCGGCGGCTTCTCGATCACCGACCGCGCCGACGAACAGCTGGTGGCGATGCTCGATGAGGCGCTTGAGGTGTTGCCGGCGCGGGACAGCGCGCTTCGGGTGACAGTCCTTTCCCGGCTTGCCCTGGAGCTTCGCTGCAAGGGCGCGCTGGCAGAAGCCGACCGGGCCAGTGCGCAGGCCATCGAAATGGCCGAACGCGTCGGTGACACAAAGATCTTGCTGCTGGCCATGCACAGCCGTCAGTGGTCGACCTTGGGTCCCGACCGGATCGAAGAGGCGATCGCGTCGGGCGAGGAGATGGCCCGACTCGCTCGGATCGTCGGTGACCGCGATATGGAGTTCGAGGGCCATCAGTTGCGGCTGATCGCGCTTGCCCAGCTCGGCGACTTCCAGGCGGTCGATCAGGAGATCGCGACGTGCGACCGCCTTGCCAATGAACTGCGCCAGCCGCGTTATCTGTGGCAGACGGCCGTGTTCCGGACCATGCGAGCGTTGATGCAGGGCCGCTATAAGGAGTCGGAGCGTCTTGCGCGGACCGCGCTGGCGATCGGCCAGCGTGCCGAGCGCGAGGTGGCAGGAGTCGTCTTTGGCGCGCATTCGTTTTTGACCCGACTCGCGGATGGCACCCTCGAACAGCTACGCGACGTCGGCCGAAAAGCCGCGGCACGCTACGGGCAGGCGTGGCCCGCATCGTACGTGTGGCTGCTGGCCGAGATCGGCCAGCTCGATGAGGCTCGCGCCAGGTTCGCGGAGCTTGCGGCCGACGGCTTCGAGGCACTTCGGCGCGGCAGCGATTGGTTGACGTCGATCTGCGTTCTCTCGATGGCGTCGATCCCGATCGGTGATCGAGAAGCGGCAAACGCGCTCTACGAGCTGCTGGTGCCCTATCAAGATCGCTGCACTCTGTTTCTGGCCGGAGCCGGGTGCCTCGGCTCCAACCACACGGTCCTCGCCTTCGCCGCCGCGGCGGCGAACCGCCATGAGGACGCGGTGCATCACTTCGAGCTGGCGCTTGCGCGCAATGCGGAGATCGGCTGTGACTACGTGACGCCCCGGGTGTGTTACGAGTACGCGCGCATGCTGCTCAGCACACCTGAGCCGGCGGCTCGGGACAAGGCGATGGGATTGATTGACCATGGGAATGCCATCGCGCAGCGCAACGGCATGCGTGTCGAGGTCGAGCGACTCGTGCGCCTGCGCCGGGAGCACGAGGTGAAGCGGACGCAGAAGCCGTCGCTCGGGTGGTCGATGATCGACGACGTCGCCGAGTCCGTCGAGGCGGACCGGCCCGACCTCAGCAAGGTTGCCGCTCCCGACGGAACGGTCACGATTATGTTCTCGGACATCGAAGGCTCGACGGTACTTGCCGAGCAACTCGGCGACGAGCGCTGGCTGAAGCTTTTGCACCGCCACAACGCGGTCATCCGTCGCCAACTCGCAGCTCACGCCGGCTTCGAGGTCAAATCACAGGGTGACGGGTTCATGGTCGCCTTCGCCAGCGCCCGCGACGCGCTCCGCTGCGCGATCGCAATCCAGCGTGACTTGGCCACCCACCGCGATGAGTCCGGCAGCCAGGTCCTGCGCGTGCGGATCGGACTCCACACCGGAGAGGTGATCCGCGAGCAGGAGGACTTCTTCGGGCACACCGTGATCCTCGCGGCGCGGATCGGGGCGAAAGCGGACGGGAACGGAATTCTCGTCTCGGCGGTGCTGCGCGGATTGGTTGTCGGCAGTCACGAGTTCCGGTTCGGCGAAACGCGCGAGGAGCAGCTCAAGGGCATTCGGGAGCCCCAACGCGTCTTTGAAGTCTGCTGGGAATAGGGCTCAGGCCGACAGGCCCTCTTCCGACGCCGGCGCGGTGCGCAGTCGCCGCAGCGCCTGGCGCACCTGCTCGCCATTGGTGGTCTGCCAGAACGGCGGCAACGAGGCCCGCAGATAGCCGCCGTAGCCGGCCGTGACCATGCGCGAGTCGAGCACCGCCACCACGCCGCGATCGGTGACCCGGCGCAGCAGCCGCCCCGACCCCTGCGCCAGCAGCAGTGCCGCGTGACTGGCCGCGACGGCCATGAAGCCGTTGCCGCCGCGTGCGGCGACCGCGCGCTGCCGCGCGCCCAGCAGGGGATCGTCGGGCCGGGGAAACGGGATGCGGTCGATCAGCACCAGCGACAGCGACGGCCCGGGCACGTCGACGCCCTGCCACAGCGACAGGGTGCCGAACAGGGACGTCTGGGGATCGGCGCTGAACTGCTCGACGAGCGCCGACGTGCTGTCGTCGCCCTGACACAACACCGGCGTGGACAGCCGCTCCCGCATCGCCTCGGCCGCCGCGCGGGCCGCCCGCATCGACGAGAACAACCCCAGCGTGCGTCCGTCGGCGGCGGCGATGAGCTCGGCGATTTCGCTCAGCTGCTCGGCCGAGCCGGCGCCGTCGCGGCCCGGTGGCGGCAGATGGGCGGCGACATACAGGATGCCGGCTTTCGCGTGCTGAAACGGCGAGCCCACGTCCAGGCCGCGCCACCGCACGTCGTCGTCGGCGGTCAGTCCCCACGCGGCGGCCATGGCGTCGAACGAGCCGCCGATGGTCAGCGTCGCCGACGTCAGCACCGCCGTGGACCGCGAGAACACCCGGGACCGCAGCAGCTCGGCGACCGACAGCGGTGCCACCCGCAACACCGGACGCGATGAACCCCTGATCTCCTCGTGCTCCAGCCACACCACGTCGGTGCGGTCGGGGATCGCCGGGCCGAACGATGCCAGCACGCGCGACGCGGTGTCCGATATCTCGCTCAGTGCCGCAACGGCTTCGGCGCGTGCCGACGCCGCCTTCGGGTCGTTCGTGCTGTCGATTGCCGAGCGCGCCGCGGTCGCCACATCGCGCAGCGCAGTCAGGTAGGTCGCGAGCTCCTCGTCGAGGCGATCGATGCGGCCCGGCGTGCCGTCGTGGATCAGCGAGGCGAAGTTGGCCGTCGCCGCCTCCAGCCGCTGGAGCAGTTCCGGCTCCACCAACCGGCCGATCCGCCGGGCGGCCACCCCCAGGCCGGCCGACGTCAGCTCCGCGGTGGCCACCGACGTCACCCGATCCACCAACTCGTGTGCCTCGTCGACGACCAGCAGCGCATGTTCGGGCAGCACCGCCGATTCGGCCACCGCGTCGATGGCGAGCAGCGCATGGTTGGTCACCACAACATCGGCGCGGCCGGCCTGACTTCTGGCCCGTTCGGAGAAGCACTCGGTGCCGAACGGGCACCGCGCCACGCCCAGGCATTCCCGCGCGGACACGCTGACCTGCGACCAGGACCGGTCCGGAACGCCGGGCTTCAGGTCGTCGCGGTCACCGGATTCGGTGTTCGACGCCCATTCGGTGAGCCGTTGCACGTCGCGGCCCAACGCGCTGACCGCCATGGGGTTGAAGAGTTCCTCTTGCGGCCGGTCGTCGGCGTCCTCGCCATCAGCCGCCCCGCCGTTGTGAATTTTGTTCAGGCACAGATAGTTTCGCCGGCCTTTGAGCAAGGCGAACTGCGGGCGGCGCGGCAGCGCGTCGGCCAGCGAGTCGACCAATCGGGGCAGGTCGCGATCGACGAGCTGGCGCTGCAGGGCGATCGTGGCCGTGGACACGACGACGGGGGAGTCGTCGTCGAGGGCATGGACTAACGCGGGCACCAGATAGGCGAGCGACTTGCCGGTACCGGTGCCGGCCTGCACCACCAGGTGCTCCTCGGTGGCGAACGCGCGCGCCACCGCGGCGGCCATCTCCTGTTGGCCGCCGCGTTCACTGCCGCCGAGCGCGGCCACAGCGGTGGCCAGCAGCTCGGACACGGACACGTCGGACGTGGCTACCCTCTTCGAATCTGGGGCGGTGCTAGCGCCGGGAGGCGGGAATCTGCGTCGTCGTGACCGCGGGATCGCCGTGCGACAGGTTCAGTCCTTCCCACGGCAGACTGCGCAGCCCGGAAGTTACCAGCTCGCGCGCCGCGACGAGGTTCGGTTTGGACACCGGCTCTCCGCCGCGCACCAGCGGGACGGTCAACACCCGGGCCGGTTCGCCGACGTCGGGCTGCTGTCCGGCCGGATACACCACTTCCTCCGTGATGATGACGGAGCCGCGGGAGAGGCGCAGCGCCTCCTTGCGTCCGCCACGAGATTCCTTGTGGCTGCTGCGCTTTTGCACCGGCATGCCGTCCACCTCGACGAGTTTGTACACCATGTTGGCCGTCGGGGCGCCCGAACCCGTCACCAGCGACGTACCCACGCCGTAAATGTCCACCGGTTCGGCAGCCAGGGCGGCGATGGCGAACTCGTCGAGGTCACCCGAAACCACGATGCGCGTGCGGGTGGCTCCCAGCTCGTCGAGCTGCTCACGCACCTGGCGGGCCAGCACGCCCAGCTCACCGGAATCGATGCGCACCGCACCCAGCCCGGTACCGGCGGCGGCCACCGCGTTGGCCACCCCGGTCGTCACGTCGTAGGTGTCCACCAAGAGTGTCGTGTCCACGCCGAGCGCTTCGACCTGCGCGCGAAATGCCGCCAATTCGGTCGATTCGGGCGGGGAGTCGGCGCGGGCGTGCAGCATGGTGAACGCGTGCGCGGAGGTGCCCTCGGCGGGTATCCCGTAGCGGCGCTGGGCCTCGAGGTTTGACGAGGCGTCGAAGCCGGCGATGTAGGCGGCGCGGGCCGCGGCGACCGCGGCCTGTTCGTGGGTTCGTCGCGATCCCATCTCGATCAGTGGACGTCCCCTGGCCGCGCTGACCATGCGCGCCGCCGCGGAGGCCACCGCGGTGTCGTGATTGAAAATCGACAGCGCCAGCGTCTCGAGCACCACGCATTCCGCGAATGTCCCG
>DASTKA010000748.1:0-4367 GCA_035716165.1 Mycobacterium sp.
GGGCACTTTTCCCGAGAGCGCCATTGGCGAGATATGCGCAGCCATTCTCGGTAATGCGATAGGCCTTCTCGAACTGCGGGAGTGCGTTACCGAGCGGGGTCACGAATCTGGTTTGCCTACACCACTTCTCGCTCTGGCAGCGATGAGCGCTGCGCAGATCAACAGCACTCCGGTGGCCGCGGTTTCGGCGATCAACGCCCCGGTGTTCAGCACTTCCCGATTAGGGACCAGGGCAATTCCCATCTCGTTCTTGGCGTCGCCGGCCAGCACCGCTGGATACACGAGACACGAGATGGCGGCGACGAACGCAACGACGGCGCAGCCACAGCCAACGATCCCGAGCCAGCGCACTCGCGCCGCGGCGAGCAGCGCACCGCCGGCCGCCAGCGAGGCGATCAGCACGATCCATCCCGGCAAGCTGTTGACCATGCCGGCGAGCAGGTGTCCGTAGTGTTCGCCGTCCTCGCCGATGTAGATGCCGAGACCATTCCAGCGGATGGGTAGTCCCAGGTGGCTGACGTCAATCCAGGGCAGCAGTGTCAGTGCGGCTGACGCGATGGCCGCCACGACGGCCACCGCGGTGATTGCTTTGGTACGCACCACATTCCTTCGGTCGGGTGAATCAGGACGAGCTTCCGGCCGGCCAGCCGGGGTAGGGCGGCAGGGTGGGAAATTCTGAGCGAGGATGCACACCGTTGACCAGATACAGGCGGCGGTCTACGGGGTCGGGCGCTTTGTCCACGCACGATTTGGCGTCGGCCACTTCGGAAGGCCACTGCGCCGGGTCGGCGTTCGATTCGGGAATCCTGTCGGCAGTCATGGTGTGGCCGACGATGTGCCAACCGCCGAAGACGTCGTCAACGGGTGCGGCGGCGGTGCCCTTCTGCGGCGGCAGGGGCACTACCGGTCCATCCTCCGGGGTGGTCATCACAACGCGGTGCACGGCGATCCGGGCCGCGGGATCGGTGGCCGGCAATGTGCTTCTCCAGCCGTAGTTTCCGTCACCGAGGTCGAGCGCGCTGGCGTACGCCCAGTCGCACACCACGGCCGCCACCTGGCGGCCGGCGGTGTCGACCCGCAGGACGTGGTAACGGTCGGTGCCGACGAGTCGATCGTGCAACGGATGCTCGGTGTCGGGCCAGCGATCGCGGGCGCTGTCCGGTTGGCCCTGCGGCGCGTTCGGGGCGACCGCATGCGTGAATCCGGGGTAGGCGTAGCCGATGTCACCGGCATTGGCCGCGAGGAAGATCGACTCGAGGTAGGCACGCACCACGACGGCAGGCGCCGTGAGCAGGTCGATTCCCGGCTCGGCACTCCAGACCGCGCGTACGTCGGCCAGCGTTGAAGTCCATGGAATCTTCGGCGCGGGCGCGGGGTGCTGAACGGCCGAAGGGCCGCAACCGGCGACGACGGCACAAAGCGCCACTCCGACAATCGGACCGAGGACTCCGCGCCGTCGCCCGAGACTCATGAAACTTCCCTACGGGTTGGGTAATTGGGTCACTTCGTCATACTGGTGCTGCATGTGCGGGACGACGCTCTCGTCGCCCAGAATCCCTTGCACCGCACCCTTGAGCGCTTCATTGTATTTGTAGTTGTCCCACGTCCCGCCATTCGCCCTGTATTCGTCGTACGTTGCGATGTGCATCGGGCTGTGCGGGTCGCCGGGAACGTCGGGGGCGAAGAACGTCTGCGTCAACCCGATCGGGACCTGGTTCGCGATCAAGCCGTCAAGCACCTGCGAATAGGCGGTGCTGTCCTGCATGTGCTGTATCTGAACGTCGGCCGGCGTGGTCGACGACGGCGCAGCACCAATGATGTCGTTTTTCAACGCATCTCCGCCCATCGTCAGGGCGGGGCCACCGAGCGTGCCGATCAGGTTGTACGGCGGTGGCAGCGCCTTGCCGACCAGCCCCGCGGCCGTGCTTCCGCCCTTGACCAGGCTGTCGTAGGCCGATGTCTTGCGGTTGTAGGCTTCGGTCGCCTGTTGGGCGCCGTTGAGCCCTTCGGCGTGCACGGCGTTGCCCACCCCGACGTCGACCAGACCCTTCAACGTGGCGGCCTGCTGCAGATCGGCGTCGTTGGCGACGGCACCCGACACGTGATGTGCGACCGCCTCGGCGTACCGGTTCTGGTCCTGCATGATCTGCTGCATCGCGGCGCCATTGAAGATGTTCGACGCGTCCTTGTCCGTGCTGAGCACGGAGAAAATCCCTTTGGCGACAGGCAGTCTCGACTCCACGTCCTGGTTTGAGTCGGGTGCATGGAAGAAGGGCGACAGGTCGTTGGTGCCGCCCGCGATGTTGGTGACGTACGGCGACAGCCCGGTGGCGAAGGCTTGAGTCAGCTTCGGATCGACCTGGCCCAGCGTGTGATGGCCCGGCAGGTCGAGCAGCTCGTGCGAATGCTGGCCGAGGTAGGCCGCATACGTTTGGGCGGTCTGCCCGGCGATCTGGGCTTCCGGGCCGGCCGCGTCCTTGGTCCAACTGAACAACGATCCCGCCGCGTCGCCACCGTCAGACCAGGCGTGGTGGGTGACGTTCTGCAAGAAGTCCCGGGTCGACTGGTCGCAGAAGCCCTGCTGATTGACGATCCAGTTCACGGCCCCGTGGTCCCGGCCGGCCGCCCAGAACACCGACTCGACCGTTTGGTCGTAGGTGTTGCGCGCCCAATCCTGCGTCATGATCTGCGCACCCTTGTGCAGCAAGCCCTGATCGACCTCAGTGTTGCGCTGCAGCAACGGATTACCGTCCTTGACGATGTCGGCGATCGTCCTGGTCTGGTCGGCGTACACCCAGCCCGGCGCCTTCAGCACCTCCTGCACGCTGTCCGGCAACTGCGCGGTCCCACCCTTCACGGTGTCGGTGCCCTGCTTGGCGCCAACGTTTGTCGGCGTCTTCGGAAACGTGATGTTCGGGTTGCTCATCAGCTGCCAGGAATCGCCGATCATCCCCTTCTCGTCGCCGAGGCGCTCCTCGGCGGTTTTGAGCGCATCGATGTTCATGCCATGCTCTTGGGCCTGCAGCTGGCTCAGGACCGAAGCCTGCTCGACGTTCAATGGAACCTTCCCCGCCACCTGGTCGGGGGTGATGGAGCCCAGGACTCCGTTGACGCGGGCGGCCGCGCCCTTGTCGCCGCCGAGGGCGGCCTTCACATCCTGCTCGGCCGATTCCGGCGTCTCGGCCGCGTGCCCGTCGACCCCCAGAACATGCGTCGGGTCGTAGCCGTCGTCAGCGAGATTCTTCTGCGCTCCGTGCAGCGATTTCGAGTAGTCGTCGCGGGTCGCACGAACCTGGTTGAGTGCGTCTCGCGTGTCGTCGACCGCGTCGGCTTTCGCGTCCTTGATCAACGTCTCCAGGGCATGGCGGTCCTTCGGGGCGAGGTTGGGATCCTGCAGGTCCTTCGTCGCGGCGCCGATGAGCTTGTCGAGCAGCTGCAGCTGACGTTCCAGGCCGGCGATCTCTTGGGTTCCGGCCTTTTGCGCGTCGGCCAGGGCGGCGGCGATGTTCTCCAAGTCAGCGCCGATCTTGGGCAATTGCGCAGACTGCGTCCCCAGCGCCTGGGCGGTGCGCTGCACCTCGGCGGAGGCATTGATCGGACTGTCCCCGTTCTGGTGATTCCAGGCCGCCTCGAAACGTTTGCGCGCCTGCTCGAACGTCGCGTCGGCTTCGGCGGTGGATCGGCCCGCCGCATGAAACGCATTGGCCAGACTGGAAATCTGTCCGGGCTGGCCCGCCTGCAGGGTTCGGTTCACCTCCCACGGGTCACCGCCGGCCCCCCCGACCAGCTCGGCGATGCTGAGGTAGTTCAGCTGCATAGCAGCAATCCCTCCCCTTAATTCGCCGGACACCGCCCCGATAGCCCGTACACGTGAACGGCCATTTAGCTGGTCAAGCATATTGGGGCCCGCGTCAGGCATGCCAGTCACCGACCCAGCCGGGACGCGGAGTTAACAGCACAGGGCTCAGGGGTACCCCTTGGGGCATGGGGTGGGTAAGCGTACACGCGGTCGCGATCATCTCGGCATTGCTTTCCGCCTTCTGGGCCGCGGTGGGAATCGTCGTCCGGCAGCGGGCGGCCCAGCGCGTTCCGGGTGATGAGGCCATGTCCGCGTCGATGGCAACGACGCTGGTTCGGCAACCGCTGTGGTGGGCGGGGACGTTTGCTGCCGTCGCCGGTTACGTCTTTCAGGCGGTCGCGCTGGCGCACGGATCCCTGCTGCTGGTCCAGCCGCTGTTGGTGTCGTCGCTGCTGTTCGCCCTGCCGTTGAGCGCGGCGCTGTGCCACCAACGCATCAGTCGGACCCAGTGGAGCTGGGCGATGTTGCTGACGGCCGCGCTGGCGGTGTTCCTGCTGGTGGGCCAGCC
>DASTKA010000749.1:0-2894 GCA_035716165.1 Mycobacterium sp.
CGACGGTGTGTACGCCGCGTGGTTCACCGTGCTCGGCCACGGTCAGGGGGCGGGCGCCCCCGGGGAGATGGTCCCGGGCGAGCGCTACCAGGCCGCGGTGTCCGTGGGCACCAACCCGACCTTTTCCGGGCGCACCCGCACTGTCGAGGCGTTCGTGCTGGACACCGACGCCGACCTGTACGGGCAACACGTGGCGCTGGATTTCGTCGCCCGCATCCGCGGTCAGCACAGGTTCGACACGATCAACGACCTCATCGTCGCGATGGGCAAAGATACCGACAAGGCGCGTCAGCTGCTCACCCAATCGGACCAGTGAGCGCCCCGCGACGATTCGAGCCCGGCGCCTGCCGGCTGCTAAACTGCCGGACGACATAGGCGCGCGCTGCGGTTCGCGGTGGCCGTGCCTGCAACATTCACCCTTCGCGGACCGATCGATGGAGTTAGTTCGTGGCGCTTACAGCCGAGCAGAAAAAAGAGATCCTGGGCAACTACGGCCTGCATGGCACCGATACCGGTTCCCCTGAGGCACAGGTCGCCCTGCTGACCAAACGGATCGCCGATCTGACCGAGCACCTGAAGGTGCACAAGCACGATCACCACTCGCGGCGCGGGCTGCTGTTGCTGGTCGGCCGCCGCCGCCGGCTGCTCAAGTACGTCGCGCAGATCGACGTCGAGCGGTACCGCTCGCTGGTCGAGCGGCTGGGCCTGCGTCGCTGACGCAAGCCGGCGCCAGCGCGCCCGCGAATTCCGAGCGATATGGCGGGCAGAGACCGCCCGTGTAGAGTGAGGACGTTCTGGGCCGATTCGGCCCGAGCAAACGGTGCGGTCACGCAGATCCGCGTGTGCCGTTCCAGCGTGTCACTACGCACCCCCGAGGGAGCAGCCCAGTCTGCATCGGGCGGTCTTCGGTAGTGGCTGCCGGGCTCTCCGGATCTGGGGCAGGTCGGCCGCTTCGATCGATGGCCGTAGCCGTATTCAGACTCAGCGCCTCCCGCGGGTGACCTGTGGCCGTCAGGCCTGCGGTTCGCGCGTGGCCACGCGAAAAAGCTGAATACAAGAGAGGCCGTACGGACGTCCATGTCTGTCGCTGAAATTGAAGAGGGCGTGTTCGAGGCGACCGCCACTATCGACAACGGGAGCTTCGGCACCCGCACCATCCGTTTCGAGGCCGGCCGGTTGGCCCAGCAAGCCGCTGGCGCCGTGGTCGCGTACCTCGATGAAGAGAACATGCTGTTGTCGGCGACCACCGCCAGCAAGAGCCCGAAGGAGCACTTCGACTTCTTCCCGCTGACCGTCGATGTCGAGGAGCGGATGTATGCCGCCGGTCGCATCCCCGGTTCGTTCTTCCGCCGGGAGGGCCGTCCCTCCACCGACGCGATCCTGACCTGCCGGCTCATCGACCGGCCGCTGCGCCCGTCGTTCGTCTCCGGGCTCCGCAACGAGATCCAGGTCGTGGTGACGATCCTGAGCCTGGATCCCAATGACCTCTACGACGTGCTGGCGATCAACGCCGCGTCGGCCTCCACCCAGTTGAGCGGCCTGCCGTTCTCCGGTCCGATCGGCGGCGTGCGGGTTGCGCTGATCGACGGCACCTGGGTCGCGTTCCCGACCGTCGAGCAGCTCGAGCGGGCCGTTTTCGACATGGTGGTGGCCGGCCGCAAGGTCGACGGCTCCAACGGTCCCGACGTCGCCATCATGATGGTCGAGGCCGAGGCCACCGAGAAGGTCATCGAGCTCGTCGAGGGCGGCGCGCAGGCGCCGACGGAAACCGTTGTGGCCGAAGGCCTCGAGGCCGCCAAGCCGTTCATCGCCGCGCTGTGCACCGCGCAGGAGGAGCTGGCCGGGGCGGCCGCCAAGCCGGTCAGTGACTATCCGACCTTCCCGGACTACCAGGAAGACGTCTACTACTCCGTGGCCTCGGTGGCCACCGATGAGCTGGCCAAGGCGCTGACCATCGGCGGCAAGGCCGAGCGCGACGCGCGCACCGACGAGCTCAAGGCCGAGGTGCTGGCGCGCCTCGCCGAGACCTATGAGGGCCGGGAGAAAGAGGTCAGCGCCGCGTACCGGGCACTGACCAAGAAGCTCGTGCGGCAACGCATCCTGACCGATCACTTCCGCATCGACGGCCGCGGTATCACCGACATCCGCGCGCTGTCGGCCGAGGTCGCCGTGGTGCCGCGGGCGCACGGCAGCGCGCTGTTCCAGCGCGGTGAGACTCAGATCCTGGGTGTCACGACGCTCGACATGGTCAAGATGGCCCAGCAGATCGACTCACTGGGACCCGAGACGTCCAAGCGCTATATGCACCACTACAACTTCCCGCCGTTCTCCACCGGCGAGACCGGCCGGGTGGGCTCGCCCAAGCGGCGCGAGATCGGGCACGGCGCGCTCGCCGAGCGCGCCCTGATTCCGGTGCTGCCCGGCGTCGAGGAGTTCCCGTACGCCATCCGTCAGGTGTCCGAGGCGCTGAGCTCCAACGGCTCGACGTCCATGGGTTCGGTCTGCGCGTCCACCCTGTCGCTGCTGAATGCCGGTGTGCCGTTGAAGGCGCCGGTGGCCGGCATCGCGATGGGCCTGGTCTCCGACGACGTCGAGGTCGACGGCAAGACCGAGCGCCGCTTCGTCACCCTGACCGACATCCTGGGCGCCGAGGACGCGTTCGGCGACATGGACTTCAAGTGCGCGGGCACCAAGGACTTCGTCACCGCGCTGCAGCTGGACACCAAGCTCGACGGCATCCCGTCGCAGGTGCTGGCCGGCGCGCTGTCCCAGGCGAAGGATGCGCGCCTGACGATCCTCGAGGTCATGGCCGAGGCGATCGACGCGCCCGACGAGATGAGCCCGTATGCGCCGCGGGTCACCACCATCAAGGTTCCGGTGGACAAGATCGGTGA
>DASTKA010000750.1:0-2398 GCA_035716165.1 Mycobacterium sp.
CACTGCGCGCGCGAGGTCACTGGCGACCGATCGGCCGGCCGCACCCGCGCTGAGCTGCGGCGAAGCCGATTCGAAGGCGCGTGATACGCTGCGCTACGCCAATTCGTGGCCTGCCCCGGGCCGGATGCACGCACCATTGAATCGCGCGAAATGTGGGGCCATCGCCAGTGCGCATCGGTGTGTATCGGGAGAAACAATTTTGACGACCATTGCGGTGATCGGGCCAGGCGCCGCGCCGGGATCGGCGCCGTCGCGCAGCCCTCGCGGGCCGTTGTCGTCGGGCGCGATCTGACGCCGGTGGCCATGGTGTGCCCTGCGAGGAAACGTGTGTTGGCCGCTGTCGTGTGCACGGCGGTCGTGCTCAGCGGATGCGGCGGGAAGAGCGACCCCGGGCCGCTGTCGGCCATGGTCAGCCCGGCCATCCCGCCCACCGCGCAGGAAATACCCAACCCGCTGCGCGGCCAGTACGAGGGAATGCTGAATCCACTTTTCCCGCAAGGCAATTCGGCGCAGCAGCGCTATTCCGCGTGGCCGGCGTCGTACGACGCCAGCCTGCGTGTCTCGTGGCGGCAGTTGCAGCCCGTCGATCCGCGCACGTTGCCCCCGGATGCACCCGACGATCGCAAGTTCGATTTCAGCGCGATCGACGACGCGCTGGCCAAGCTCGGTAGCCGCAACATGCGCCTGATGCTGGGTGTGTACGTCTACAAATCTTGTTGCAACGATTCGTATTCGGGCAACACGAACATCGCGATTCCGGACTGGCTTCGCCCGGCGGCCGCCAGCTACCCCGCGCCGCCGAACGGTTCGGCCCCGGCCGTCACCCAGGTGGTGCCGAACTTCAACGACCCCGATTACCTCAACGGCTTCGGTCAGCTGCTGGCCGCGCTCGGCCGTCGTTATGACGGCGACGAGCGGATCAGCGTGTTCGAGTTCTCCGGGTACGGGGACTTCGGCCAGAATCAACTTGCGTATCTGCGTGATTCGCTGAGCGCGCCGGGTCCCACGGCGGACGACAGCGTCGCAAAGCTGGGCTATTACAGCCAGTTCGGCGACCAGAGCATCACCAAGGCCTCCATCGCGCAGTTGGTCGGGGACAACGTCAACGCCTTCCCGCACACCCAGTTGGTGGTGGCGCCCCAGAATCCGGAGATCGTCCGCGAGCTGTTCGCCGACGACGTCACCAAGAAATCAGCCGCGCCGGTCGGCATCCGCTCCGACTGTCTCGGGGTGCAGGCGCCATTGCCGGAATGGGCGGAGGCCAACGACTCGCACTACGTCCGTTTCGACGATGCGGTCGTCACCGCGATCAAGCAGCGGCTGCTGACGGCGCTGGTGGTCAGCCAGTGGTGCCGATTGCCGAGCGGAGCCGATGCCCGGTCCTACTACGAGAAGGGCCTGCACGACGTCATCCGGTATCACGTGTCGATGACGTCGAGTGCGGATTTCCCGGACCGCGATGCGGCGACGGCGATGGACCCCAAGCTGTTCCTGCTGTGGGCCAGGGCCAATACGTCCGCCGGCTACCGGTATTCGGTGGAGGCGAAGCCGGGATCGCAATCGATCCAGGGCAAAGTCGCGACGATCTCGGTCGAGTGGACCAATTACGGCTCGGCGGCGGCGACCGAGCACTGGGCGCCCGGCTACAAGCTGGTCGACTTCTCGGGCGCGGTGGTTCGCAATTTACCGGCGACCGTCGACCTCAAGAGGCTGGTCCACGACGAATCCAGCCTCTCGCGCGAGGAGCCGGTGCCCGAGTCGACCAGCGAGTCGGTGCACGTGGACGTCACCGGCCTGGCGCCCGGTCACTACACCCTGCGTGCCTCGGTCGACTGGCAACAGCACATCCCGGGCGCCTCCCACGTCGTGAACTACGAGCCCATGGCCCTGGCCCGGGACGGCCGCGACGGCTCCGGGCTGTACCCGATTGCCACACTTGACATCCCGAGCGACGCGGCCTCAGCAAACGGTTAGTGGCTCGCCCGGCCGAGGCGACATGGTGCCCGCTGGCGGCTTGTCTCAAGTCCTGATTTGGTGGACCTCATGTATTACGCATGCGTCAAACGGAGTGGCCGTATGGCTGATAGCCTCTGAAGTGGGCTAGCAGTCTCGAGCGACGCGATGCGGGTTCGTTTCGACCCGAGAGAATCCGAGGTAGTTGTGCCCTGCCGGAGGGAAGCGCTCTTCAACGTGACGGCGCTAGGCGCGGCCCTCACCGCTGGCGTCGCCCAGAACGTCTGCGCCAACTCAACACCCAGGAGTAAATGAGTTTGCGATTGCGATGACGACTCACTCGACTGACGGACGAGCAGAAGTGACCCGGCAACAGATACTGCGGGCCGCGTCCCATGAGTTCGCCCGCCGCCCGTACCACGACGTCGGCCTCGACGATATCCTC
>DASTKA010000751.1:0-2104 GCA_035716165.1 Mycobacterium sp.
GCGGTCGAGAAGTGGGCGATGAAGCCCGCCAGGGCGCTGGGCCGAAGGTCATCCGGATGGCGCTTGAACATCGACCGCTTGAGCGGCCCCGACGGGATGAACGGATTGTTCGCCAGCATGGTGGAGATGACGAAGGGAAAGTGCTTGTTGAGCTTGGAGGTCGCCGCGCCGAGCCAGATCACCATGAACACGACCTTGGCCCCGATGACGATGTCGGCCCCGGCGAATAGAAACGTCAGGGCCAGCGGCGCATAGACCTCGCCGCGCGCGGCCAAGAAGATCACCTTGTCGCGCAAGCTGAGCACGGCCAGGACGGCCAGAATCGCGACGGTCCGCCACCACGGCAGCACTCCGATCGCGGTGTCCAGCGCGGGAATCGGCCCACTGCCGTCGGACAGCAGCGCGGAGACGAGCAGCAACAACAGGACGCCGTACAACAACGCGTCGAACGGGGTCCGGGTGCTGCCGTTGGTCAACGGCACTCGGCGGGGCCACGGCGGCAACCGGATGGTGCCGGGCCGCAGCCAGTACAGGATCGAGCCCATCGGGGGGAAGTAGCGCCCCGCCAAGGGCCCGAAGCAGCAACCGAGGCCGACGACTTCGAACAGCATCGTGTAGAGCACGGCCTTCTGGAACACGATCGGCTCAGACCACCACGCGCCGACCTGTGTGAAGCCGCCGATGCCGGAGGTCGACCACGCAAAGAGCCAGCCACCGAGGATGTACAGCGCGATCTTCACGCCGTACATCACGTGCATCACCAGCGGGGTGCCGAAGCCGTGCTCGGCGATGTGGCGCGCCATCGGCACGATTCGTTCGGCGCGCGAGCGGGTGCTCCACTCGGCCATGTCGACGACGGGCAGGTTGGGCCGGATGAACCCCATTGCGGCTCCTTCGACGCAGCGTGTCCCAAGGGGGCCGATCGGCGCTTTCGGCGCCGATGGTGCCAGCAAGAAATTACCTGTAAGAGGAGCTTTTGCGAACGGATACGACGGCAAATGGCGCGCTGAAACCGGTGACGACCCGCGCGACGGTGGTTCGCCTACTCCCAGCCCGGCGGGTCGTTCTCGGCCATGTAGGCCTCCCACGCGACGCGCCGGACGGCCCGTGTGTGCAGGTCCTGGCAGATCGCTTGCGCCTCGGCGGCGCTGGCGGCCCGGCCCAGATCGTGATGCACCAAGCCGTCGTCGACGCGCTCGGCGCGGAAGCCGCCCGTCGAGACCGCATGGACCCGATATTCGCTGCGATCGTCGATGTTGGCGTGCAAGTGGCCCTCGAAGGGTTCGACCCACTTGAGTTCAGTCTTCACAAGTCCCCTCGGAAAAGGTCATCGCAACGATGGTAGGACCCGCAGGGTTGCCGGGAAAAGGACTTGTGGGAGATCGTTACCTGACGGGTGAACCCCCGTTGAAGTGGGAGAGTCTCCCGATATCGAGATATCCGTTGAGCTGGTGCGCCGTCAGGGTTTCGAACCCCGGACCCGCTGATTAAGAGTCAGCTGCTCTACCAACTGAGCTAACGGCGCTTGTGGTCGGCCGAGACCGCGTAGGCGACATTAACAGGCGTCGCGCCGCGGAGTGAAATCACGACCGTTTCCCAGGATAGCCGCCCGGCCGCCGGGAAGCCCGCAGACGTCTCGGGCTCGCGGAGCCGGCCATGGCGGCGATGCCGGCATCTGTCTGCCGTGTCTTTCGGCGGCCTGCGAAATGCGCTGTCCCGCAACGTGTTTGCGCGCTATCACAACACCGTGCCGCAGAATGGCGCCCGGTCGGTGCCGAAGGCGGCGTCCAGCTCGCCCAACGCACCCTGGCGCACCTCGGTGAGGCGGCGTGCCCGGGCCAGCTGGGAGGCCCGGTGCGCCCCCATGTAGATGGTGGCCAAGTCGGCCCTTTGCGCTGCAGATCCGCGGTGGCGCCGGGAAGTGCACGCCGCATGACGGACCCGCGGATATCGAGATCGGCCAATGGCCCAATTGCATATCGCCGCAATGCTGGCATTGAGTTCCGCGCTGTGCGTGGCGATCGGTGACGTGCTGCAGCAGCGAGCGGCGCACTGCATCGCCGACAGATCGGTCGGCCCGGTCGAATTGTTCGCCGGCCTGCTC
>DASTKA010000752.1:0-2106 GCA_035716165.1 Mycobacterium sp.
ACCTTCCGGTGAGTGATGCTCCGTAAGGGGTCTGCCGCATCACCTTCCGGGCCCGTGGGAGAGGGGATGTAGCTGCGCCAGCAATATTGCGCCACGGTGCCTGGACGCATTGCGCGCAGTTGGGCGTAGAGTGCCTCTCGCGACGATGCCACGATGAACTCATCCGCATCCAGCAAAAACACAAAGCGCGGCTTGAACTTCGGCACCACCTTGCGATACACCGCAGTCATTATTTGCGCGTGGAAGTGAGCCACCATCGGATCGTCGAACAGGATTATGGGTAATCCCTCTTGCTGTAGCCGCACGAGGATCTCCCGGGTGCCGTCGACCGAGTCGTTGTCGACGATGGCCAACGCGTCCATGAAGGCCAAGTTATGGCGAACGAAAGCCTCGATGATATCGGCCTCGTTTTTCACCATCGCAATTCCGAGGGCTTCAATCATCCGCGTGCCTGCCATGCGTTCACCGATGTCGGCGCGACGCTATAGCCCTTTAACCCGGGACCATGGTTCAGCCATCGCGACGACAATCTGCCGAGGCGGCCTGTAGTCCTCTCGGCCGTGGGCGACGAGCATGTTGTCGAGCATCAGAATGTCGCCCTCTTGCCACGGTATGACCACGGTCTCGGCCTCGTACGCGGCGCGAAGCTCGTCGAGTGCGGTCGGCTCGATCTCCGCGCCGTCGCCGTAGTAGGTGTTGTTCGGCAAGTCCTCTTTGCCCATCGACAGCAGTGCCTCCGCCAGCAAGGGGTCCAAGGTGGACACGTTGAAGAACGTCAAATGGTTAAACCACGTCATCTCACCGGTTTCCGGGTGCGCTTCAGACACCGGTCGGCGCTGCCGAGTGGTGAGCTCATCGCCCGCCCCCCAAAGGAATTCGATATCGTTGTCGGCGCAATAGCGTTCCACGGCAGTGCGGTCGTTGGTCTGGAATGCTTGCTGCCATCCGAGGCCGATGTCGGAATTGAAATGCCGGACGTAGAGGTAGCCGCGTTCCTCGGGACGTCGCCGCAACGCCGGCGAGATTCGGTGGTACACGTTGCGGCAGTCGGCCACCGGAGTGGCGCCTCCGCTCCTCGGTGGCGTTACGCAGTGGAAGAAGAGGCGTAGCGGCCAGTTGTTGCTATAAGACAGCTCGTTATGTAGCGGGATCCGCTGGTGTGGGGGGTAGTCGGTCGAGGTGTAAATGTGGTTTGCCACTTCGTGCCGCGGTGACGTCCCCTCCATATAGGAGAGGGGCTCGCCGGATACCGCCGTGACGAAGTTTCGGAACGTCTCAACCGATCCTCGGGTAAACCTGCGGAACAGGATGGCGCCATGGCGTAGCAAGAGCTCGCGGATCGAGTGGCGCTGCGCCGCCGCCCACGCCACCGCGTCTATACCATCTCTGGCCGGCTCGATCACAAGCGGAAACGGCGGTTCCGAAATCATCTTCGCCTCCGCTAGCGTAAAGATGTTCGACTCCACCTTGATCCCTCCCCGTCGCCTTTGCCCCTGGAAGTCTCGATAAGGCATATCACTAATTCGATTGTTTTCGCCTGAGCTTGATCACGTTAGCCGATGATCGTAACGCCGCCATCGGCAGAATCAGTGAGTCCGCTCGGGCGATTAAGTAGCCACGCAATATAAATGATCTTGAAACTCTAAGACGCTGAGTAAATGGTCGCTACGATGGCCGGTGATCGCGACGGTCTGCCGCCCAACAGAGTGAGTGCCCACCATGACACCAGCGCGTGTGCCGAAACTGCCGCCCGGTGAAGCCAAAGCCGCTGCCGACGAGGCGGCCGTGCCGGACTACATGGCCGAACTCAGCATCTTCCAGGTGTTGCTCAACCACCCGCCGCTGGCCCGCGCCATCAACGACCTGCTCGCCACCATGCTGTGGCACGGCGCGCTCGACCCGCGGTTGCGCGAGTTGGTGATCATGCGGATCGGCTGGTTCACCGCGTGCGACTACGAATGGACGCAGCATTGGCGGGTCGCATCGAGATTGGGCGTGGCCCCCGACGACCTGGTCGGCGTTCGCGACTGGCGGGCGTACGACGGGTTCGGCCCCACCGAGCGGGCCGTGCTCGCCGCGACCGACGACGTACTGCGCGACGGTGCC
>DASTKA010000753.1:0-3380 GCA_035716165.1 Mycobacterium sp.
CGATTGGTTCATCGATGAACCGAGCCCGGTAGTAGGCACGGCCGTCGAGCCAGTCCATGGTCAACCGATCCGTGAGCCACACCCGCCAGCGGATGACAAAACGCTGCGTCAGATACAAATCCGCCATCACCCGCATGACGTGCACAGTCGCGATGACACAGAACGTCCAGATCGATACCCAAAAACCGTGGATGCCCGAATCACGCACAACATCGTTGCGCGCGCCGGCGCCCTGGAACGCGGTCTGCAACGCTGAGAACAGGTCATTGCTGTAGTAGCTGAGCAGCACGTTGATCCGGACCGCCATCATCACCGACACCAGCAGAGTCGCGAACAAACTCCACACCGGGAGGCTCTGCCGGCCCGTGAAGTAATCACCGGTGATGCGCCAGAACTCGCCGCCCCATCGGGTGAATCGGACGAGAGCCAGTCCGACTACGAACAGACATCCCGCGCTGATAACCCAGGCCTCGAGAATCCACCGCGACGACGCGACCAGCTCGTGGCCCCAATCAATCGACGGCGTGAATTTCTCCATCGAAGATTCCCCTCTGCGGCGCGTTGCCCTTTCGTCGCCGCCCGACGCTGACATGCTGAGCGCGAAAGTGCCGCAAAGCCGATTTGAGCCGAAGTTCACGCGAAACGGAACTTCTCGGCCACCGAGCCTCCCGGTCGAGATCCAAGGGATGCTAGGCGAGCAGCGCAAACATTGAGTTAACAACGAGCACTGCGAGCTTGGCGGCCCGTCGGCGGCCGCGGCCTCTCTACGCGATCTCCGGTCGGCCAGGGGCCGGACGGGGTCCGTCTCCAACTCCACACCGAGGAGGGACCCAGCGGCGAATTCGAGAAAGTGCGTACACGTCTGGCCCTGCAAGGGTCACCACGGGCTTGATTTTTCCGCCGAACCCGCGCGACCTCGCGACAACCGACACTTCCAACGGGGCGGAGGGCATTGCCTGTATTGGTCAATTAGCCGAAGACGTCGTTGAGGGTGACGGTTTGTAGGTTTCGGGTGTGGATGAGGTCGAGCAGCTGGGAGTAGCAACCGGTGATGGTGGGCAGGTTGGCGTGGGTTAGGACAATCTGTCCGGGCTGAAAGTATTGGTTGGCGTTGGCCATGAGGGCGGTTTGGCTTTCGGGTTGCCAGTCGTGCAGATCGCCGCTCCAGAGAGTGAGGGTGCTGTAACCCAGGTCGGCGGCGACCCGGTCGATGTCGCCGTTGTGCACGCCATAGGGCGGCCGGAAAAACGGGGTGCCGTCGGTGCCGTAGGTGTTGTTCATGAAGTCGGCGTTGCGGCGGATCTGATCGGCCACCGCGGAAAGCCCGAGGTGGTTTAGGCGCGGGTGCGACCAGGTGTGGTTGGCCATCTGCACCTGCCCGGAATCGACCAGGGGCCGCAACGCCGGGGCGTTGACCGTCCAGGAACTGTTGGCCCCGTTGATGAAGAAGGTCAACCGGGTGCCGGTGTCTTGGGCAAACTGCGCGAATGCTGCCACCACGGGCGCGCTGATGCCATCATCGACGGTCAGCGCCATCTGATTCCCTTGCTCGGGTAGCAGGGTGAGCACACCGGCCGGTGCCGGGATCTTTCCCAGTGGAATTTTCCACCGCACGGGCGCCGCGCTGGCGATCGCCCGGCTTGTCGCCGCTACAAAGACGGCCGCAATTGCGGACAGCATGGTGCGCCGATCGATGTTCTGCACGGAGTCAAAATTCCTCCTGCGCAACGTCCCAAACGTTTTGCGCACCCTCCGGCCCCATGAACTTTCGGTGACGGGCGCATTGTGCGCAACCTCAGCAAGGCCCGTGCTGGGCCAGATGACCCCTAGTCGTGCGCCGAACGCACTGGGCGTGACCGTGATGCCTCGGAACGATTGACGCCGTCACCGCCAAACCCGCGTTAGCACGGTTTCGGTTCCGTGCTCGCCACGAGTAGATGTAGACCGATGCGGCGGGACGCGAAGATCTTCCCGTCGCCGTCAAGGAAACTCGCTCGGCGGTACTTCCGGCTTCTCGACACATAATGCGCCGCCGGGCCTCACACTTTGAGTTGTGGTAGTCGCGGACCGCGCGGGTCAACAGGTACAGGTGCGGCGCGCGGCGATGGCCAGCGCGATCGGCACGACGATCGAGTGGTACGACTTCTTCCTCTACAACACGGCCGCGGCGTTGGTTTTCCCGCACCTGTTCTTCCCCGCGTCCAGCGCGTACGCCGGCGCGATGCAGTCGTTCGCGACCTACGCGGTCGGGTTTGCCGCCCGCCCCGTGGGCGCCGCGATCTTCGGGCATTGGGGCGACCGGATCGGCCGCAAGGCCACGCTGATCGTCACGCTGCTGGTCATGGGCATCTCGTCGGCGCTGGTCGGTATTTTGCCCAAGACGGCGACGATCGGCTTGGCCGCGCCGTTGCTGCTGGTCGCGCTGCGACTGATCCAGGGACTCGCGATCGGCGGGGAGTGGAGCGGGTCCGTGCTGATCGCTATGGAGTGGGGCGACCAGCGCAAACGCGGCCTGCTCGGGAGTTTCGCCCAGCTCGGCGTGCCACTCGGCCTGGTGCTCGGCACCGGCGGCATGACACTGCTTTCGGCCACGCTCTCGCCCGAGGCCTTCACCTCATGGGGTTGGCGGGTGCCGTTCCTGCTCAGCCTGGTGCTCGTCGCGCTGGGACTGGTGATCCGGCTGAGGATCCTCGAGACACCGATGTTTGCCAAGGTGCAGCAGGAGCGGAAGACCGCTCGGGTCCCGGTCATTGAGGTGATCCGGCACCACTGGCGGGAGATCCTGCTGTCAGCGGGCCTGCGGTTCAGCGAACAGATGCCGTTTTACCTGTTCACCACTTTTGTGCTGATCTACGTCGTGTCGCGGCACGGCTTTTCCAAGACGTTCGTGCTCAACGCGGTCTTGGTCGGCGCGCTGTGCGAACTCGTCGCGATTCCGTTCTTCTCGCAGCTGTCCGACCGGGTCGGCCGCAAACGCGTTTACCTGACCGGAGCCGTGCTGACCGCGCTGATCGCATTCCCGTACTTCGCGGTGTTGACCCATAGTGGCGCCGTGTTGATCTTCGTCGCGGTCGTGGTGTCGCTGCAGGTGCACGCGATGCAGTACGGTCCGCAGGCCGCGTTGATCGGCGAAAGCTTCCCGACGCACCTGCGCTACGGCGGCGCCGGGCTCGGCTACCAGTTGGCGTCGGTGTTCGCCGGCGGCCCGGCGCCGTTGATCGCGACGTGGCTGCTGCACGAAACCGGCACGCCCTATTCGATCTCGATTTTCATCGTCCTTGCCGCGATCATCACGATTGGCTGCGTCGCGGCCCTGCCGGACCGTTCCCGGGTGGATATCGAGGACGCCGCGGTCTACTGCGGCGCATCAGATCCGGGTT
>DASTKA010000754.1:0-11614 GCA_035716165.1 Mycobacterium sp.
GCGCTGTCGGCGGGCCGGATCTCGCCGACCGACGCCCCGGGCTTCGGGCTCGAACAGAAGGCCGGCCTGGCCGGCCTGATCGCCGAGCTGACCGACGGGAGAACTTGCGGATGAAGATCGCCGTAATCGGCTGCGGTGCCATGGGTTCCATCTATGCGGCCAGACTCGCCGCCGCGGGTAATGACGTGCTGGCCATCGACCGCTACCAGCCCGGCGTCGATCAGATCGCCCGCCACGGGCTGCGGGTCACCGGTCCGGGGTACGACCAGGTGGTGCCGCTGCGGGCGAGCACCACCGCGCCCGACGAGGCGATGGATCTGATCGTGCTCGCCGTGAAGGCGGCCGACGTGACAGCCGGTGCGCAACAGGCTCTTTCGATGCTGGGCCCGGCCACACCGGTGCTGACCATCCAGAACGGCCTGGGATCGGCGGAGACGGTGGCCGGCATCGTGGGCGGCGAGCGGGTCGCGGTCGGCATCGCCAGCGGATTCGGCGCGGCGGCGCTGGCTCCCGGGCACGTCCGGCACAACGCCATGAAAGCGGTGCGGTTCGGCGCCTATTCGTCGCTGCCGCCGGCCACGGTCGAATCGATCGCGCGGGTGTGGACCGCCGCCGGATTCGACGCGGCCGCCGTCACCGACATCGCGGCCATGCAGTGGGAGAAGCTGATCTGCAACGCCGCCTACAGTGCGCCGTGCGCGCTCACCGGCATGACCGTCGGCCAGGTGAGGGACGACCCGGAGATGGCGCCGGTCAGTCAAGCCGCGGCCACCGAGGCCTGGACCGTCGCGCGGGCGTCGGGCATCGCGGTTGCCGTCAGCGATGCGGTCGAACACGTTCGCGCCTTCGGCGCGCAGCTGCCCGACGCCAAACCGTCGGCGCTGCTCGACCACGAGGCGCACCGGGTCAGCGAGATCGACGTCATCAACGGCGCCGTCCCGCGTCGGGGCGCCCGGGTGGGTGTTGCGGCGCCGGTGAATGCGACGTTGACCGCGCTGATCAAGTCGATCGAACGGCGATGGCGCTGAGTCGAGCTTGCGTCACGTCAGCCACATCGGTTGCGAGAAGTCATTCCTCCTGTGCGAGTTCGGAATCCGCTAGCGCGTTTGGGAGGGACTCAATCCCCCGACGCGTCCGCGGGATCGCGCGACGAAGTACAGCCCGATCACCACCGCCCAGGACAGCAGGCTGAGCCACAGTTGGCTGCGCGCCGTGTGGTCGAACGCCATTTGCACCAGCACGGCGGTGATTCCGGCCAGAGTGAGGATCGACAGCACCGGGTAGAACCACATCTTCACCGTCAGCTTTTCCGCGGGCGTCCGGCGACGCAGGATGATCTGCGAGCACGCGATCAACCAATAGACGAACAGAATGATGGCGCCCGACGAGTTGAGCAGGAACAGGAACACCGTGTTGGGGGCGACCCGCGCCAGGATGACGCATCCGAACCCGACCGCCGACGAACACAGGATCGCGAAGTGGGGAACGCCGCGCCCGCTCAGCTTGACCAACGTCATCGGGGCCTCGCGCCGCTCAGCCAGCACGAACAACATGCGCGAGGCAGTGTAAAGACCGGAGTTCAGGCAGGACAGCACCGCGGTCAGCACGACGGCGTTCATCACCTGGTCCGCACCGGGAAGCCCCATGTGTTTGAGTGCGGCCACGTACGGGGAGGCACCGAGTTCCACGGAATCCCACGGCATCAGCACCACGAGCAAAAAGACCGACCCCACGAAGAAGATTCCGATGCGTGCCACCACCGATCGGGTCGCCTTCTGGACCGCGAGCTCGGGGTCGCGACTTTCCGCGGCGGCGACGGTGACGATCTCGGCGCCCACCATGGAGAAGATCACCACCACGATGGCGGCGAACACCGCGCCCACGCCGTGGGGAAAGAACCCGCCGTGTGCGTGCAGATTGGCCAGGCCGACGTGATGCCCCGGCACCAAGCCGACCACGTAGGCCGTGCCCACGACCAGAAAGATCACGATCGTCGCGACTTTGATTCCGGCGAACCAGAATTCGAACTCGCCGAAGGACGACACCGAAAACAAGTTGGTCACGGTCATCAACACCATCAGGCACAGCGACAGCAGCCAGAGCGGCGCATGGAACCAGTAGTTGAGCACCTTCCCGCCGGCGACCGCCTCGAAGCCCACCACGATCACCCAGAAATACCAGTACAGCCAGGCGACCGAGAACCCCGCCCAGCCGCCCAGGGCCTTGGCCGCGTAGTCGGCGAACGATCCGGTCGACGGATTGGCGGCCGCCATCTCCCCCAGCATCCGCATCACCAGGACGATGAGCAGGCCGCACAGGGCGTAGGTGAGGAACGCGGCCGGGCCGGTGTCTTTGATCACCACACCTGACCCGACGAACAGGCCGGCGCCGATCACGCCGCCGAGGGCGATCATGCTGAGCTGACGCTGTGAGAGTCCTTGGCGCAGTTGCGGATTGACACCGCCTTCCGCCGCGCCGGAACCCTCCCCCGCAGAACCGGAACTCACCTGGCGTTGCGTGCGCCGCATGCCCGGACGCTATCGGGCTTCGCGGCCCGCAGCAACAACGACTTACAGGTAGAGGTCTTTATCGCGAATCAGCGCCGTGGCGATCACACTGATCACCGCGGTCGCAACCAGATACCCGCACGCCAGCCACGGCGCACCGCCGAGTGCCGCGATCAGCGCGGTCAGGATCATCGGAGTGACCCCGGACGCGTAGATACCCGAGACCTGGTAGACGAACGACAATCCCGTGTAGCGCGTGTTCGTCGGATACAGCGCGGAGTACAGCGTGCCCTGCGCGCCGTAGAACAGCGCATGCACCGCGCCGAACACGATGATCATCGCCAGCCCGAACCACACCAGGTCTTTGGTGCCGAACAGGGCGAACGCCGGGAAGGCCGCCAGGCCGTAGCAGGCGATGCCGACCAGATACACCCGCCGTGGACCGAAGCGCTCGCTCAATCGCCCCGAGATCGGCAGCAGCACCGCCATCACCAGGGCGGCAATGGTCACCACCACGAGCACCGGCACCCGACTCAATCCCAGCGCGCCGGTGGCGTAGCTGATGGCGAAGACACCCCAGGTGTTGAAGGCCGAGCCTTCCGCCCACCGCGACAACAGCCCGAGGACGGTGTTGCGCCGAGAGCGCGGCTCGCGGACGATGTCGCGGATCGGGACGGTGGATGCCGCCTGCAGGTCTTGCAATTCGCGGAACGCCGGTGTCTCGTCGACCCGCAACCGGACCACGATGCCGACCACGACCAGCAGCAGGCTCAGCAGGAATCCGATCCGCCAGCCGTAGGACAGGAACCGCGCGGGCCCCAAAACGACTTGCAGGAAGGCGAATATGCCGGTGCCCAAGGCCAGTCCGAGCGCCAGACCGATCTGCGGAATCGCCCCGAAACGGCCGCGCCGGTCACCGGGGCTGTGTTCGACGGCCAGCAGCACCGCCCCGCCCCACTCACCGCCGAGGGCGAAGCCCTGCAGCACACGCAGGACCAGCAGCAGGATCGGCGCCCACGCCCCGATCTGAGCGGCCGTCGGCAATGCCCCGATCAGTGCCGTCGCGCCGCCCATGATGAGCATGGTCAACGCGAGGCTGCGCTTGCGACCGATCCGGTCACCGATGTGGCCGAACACCAGACCCCCGATGGGCCGCATGACGAACCCGACGGCGAAAGTCGCGAACGCCAATAGCGTTCCCACCAACGAACTTTCGTTGGGAAAGAACAGCTTGTTGAACACCAGGCCGGCGGCGGTGGCATACAGGAAGAAGTCGTACCACTCGACCGTCGTGCCCAGCAGGCTCGCCGCGACGACGATGCGCAGTCGCCGCCGCTGCTGGTCGGCGGATTCGTCCACCGCGTCCGGCCCGGGGCCGGCGATCCTGGCGTCGGCTGCCGACGCCGGCAAGGTTGCCGCCATGGCCGTCAGTGCGCCGAGGCGACCGCGAACGGCGTCGCCGCCGCCGGGTGCGACTGCCGGTTGGGGTGGCGCCACAAACCCATCCGCTCCAGGATCGGCAGGACGCCCTCCCCGAACCAGTAAGCCTCCTCCAGATGCGGATATCCCGACAGGATGAAGTGGCTGATGCCCAATTTGGCGTATTCGGCCAGTCGCTCGGCGACTTCGGCATGCGATCCGACCAGGGCGGTGCCCGCTCCCCCGCGAACCAGGCCGACCCCGGCCCACAGGTTGGGCGCGACCAGCAATTTGCTGCCGTTGCCGCCGTGCAGGTCCAGCATGCGGCGCTGGCCCTCGGATTCGCTGCGCGCCAGGCTGGCCTGCACCCGCTCGACGTCGGCCGGGTCGATCGCGGCCAGCAACCGGTCGGCCTCGGCCCACGCCTCGGCGGCCGTGTCGCGGCTGATGACGTGAATGCGCAAGCCGTACTGCAGGATCCGGCCGGCGTCGACCGCCAGCCCGCGAATCCAGTCCAGCTTGTTGGCCACCGCACTCAGCGGCTCGCCCCAGGTGAGGTACACATCGGAGTGCTTGGCCGCCACCGGCCCGGCGGATGCCGAGGACCCGCCGAAGAACACCGCGGGTATCGGATCGGGCGGGTTGTTCAGCTGGGCGCCCTCGACCTGAATGTGTTCTCCGGCAAAGGTTACCGGCTCCTTGGAAGTCCACAGCTGGCGCACCACATGCAGGAACTCGGCGGTGCGGGCGTACCGCGCCTCCTTGTCCAGGAAATCCCCATAGGCCCGTTGCTCGTGCGGTTCGCCGCCGGTGACGACGTTGAGCAGCAGCCGCCCCTCGGAGTGCCGCTGGAAGGTGCCCGCCATCTGCGCGGCCAGGGTCGGACTCAGCATGCCGGGACGGAACGCGACCAGGAACTTGAGGCTATCGGTCGATTCGACCAGCATCGCCGTCGTCAGCCACGCATCCTCACACCACAGTCCGGTGGGCGTGAGGACGGCTTCGAAACCGTTGTCCTCGGCGGCCGAGCAGATCTGGTGCAGGTACTTCAGGGTCGCCGGCCGGTCGCCGGACATCGCCGTGCCGTGCCCGCCCGCGACCAGATTCCGCGAATCGCCGTAGGTCGGCAGAAACCAATGAAACGCGAGACTCAATTCACAATCCTCTTCCGCTTCGCTTTCGCCTCTGTGCACTAAAGCCTCCATCCTTCTCGAGGCGGCGTCGGCGCGCGACGGTTGAAATTTGCGAGATTGCAAGCCGGTATGACCGCGTCTGCCGCTGTCCCAGAAGGCAATACGATCGCAATGATCTAGCCGTCGGCTACCGGGAGAATCGGCGCTACGATGACGACGATCTGGTGCCACGCCGCGGCTCGGCGCCGGCATTGTCCACGAGCTGAAGGATCACCGCTTCGTGACCGAAAGGTCACGCCGGATCACACAATGCTTCCAATACGGCGTGGCTCGGCGGGTAATCCCCGCTCAGCGCGGCATCATTGCGATCATGCCTGACCTCACACGCCGAGCGGTGCTCCGGATGGGCGCCGGTGCCAGTCTCGGAGCCGCCGGCGTGCTCACCTTCGGCTCCCTGCTGGCTGCGCCCGCTTCGCGCGCGGCGACGTTGCCGCAGGCTCCCGCGCCGTTCGAGCCGCCGGCCGCGGGCAAGAGCCTGCCGACCCGGCTCACCGGCTCGTTCGTCTCGGCCGCGCGTGGGGGGATCAAGACCAACTACGTCATTGCCATGCCGCCGGGTCAGACCGGCGCGTTGCGCCCCGTGATCGCGCTGCACGGGGTGGACGGCGACGCCAACCAGATGCTCGACATGGGAGTCCCGGACGGGCTGGCCCAGCTGGCCAAGGAGGGCAAGCCGCCGTTCGCGGTCGTCGGCGTCGACGGCGGCAACACCTATTGGCACAAAAGGACTTCCGGCGAGGACTCCGGTGCCATGGTGCTGGACGAGCTGCTGCCGATGCTGTCCAGCATGGGTTTCGACACCTCCCGGGTCGGTTTCATGGGGTGGTCGATGGGCGGCTACGGGGCGCTTCGTCTGGGGGCCAAGCTGGGGCCGGCACGCACGGCCGGCATCTGCGCGATCAGCCCGGCGCTGTACACCTCGTATCCGCTGAGTGCACCCGGGGCGTTCGACAGCAACGACGACTTCGTGCAGAACAGCGTGCTGGGGCTGCCGGCGCTCAATTCGATTCCGCTGCGGGTGGACTGCGGCAACTTCGACCGCTTCTACTTCGCCACAAAGCAATTCGTCTATCAGCTGAAGACCCCGCCGGCGGGCAGTTTCTCCCTCGGCGGGCATGACGTCGCCTACTGGCGCAGCCAACTGCCCGGTGAGCTTGCCTGGATGGCGACCTAGCCGAACACGCAGATGACACTTCGGGAGCAATCAGTCGCCAGCAGCCCACACCAAGTGGGGCGGCGAACTTCCCGAAGGGGATTCCGGCCCGACATCGAGGGACTGCGCGCCGTCGCGGTGATCGCGGTCGTGCTCTACCACGCGGGCGTCCCGGGAATCACCGGCGGCTACATCGGGGTGGACGTCTTCTTCGTCATCTCGGGCTTCCTCATCACCGGAATGCTCTTTCGGGAAGCGAAGACCACGAATACCGTTCGGCTGGGCCGGTTCTACGGCGCGCGCGGCCGGCGGCTGCTACCGGCCGCGGCCCTGGTCGGCATCGTCACCGCGGTCGGTGCGGCCGCAGTACTGCCTCCCCTGCAGGCGCGCAGCGTGTTCCTCGACGGCATCGCCAGCGCCCTGTATGTCGGCAACTACCGGTTCGCCCTGCACGGCACCGAATACCTGACCTCCGACGACCCCTCGCCGTACCAGCACTATTGGACGCTGGGCGTGGAGGAGCAGTTCTACCTGGTGTGGCCGGTGCTGATCATCGCCATAGCCTGGTCTGCCCGACGGGTCCCGCTGCTGCGCGGGGCCGCGACGCGCGCGACACCGTATGCGGTGGTCCTGACGGTGGTGGCCGCGATGTCGTTGACGGCCGCCGCGCTGTGGACGCGCACGTCGCCGTCGTGGGCGTTCTTCTCGCTGCCCACCCGGGCCTGGGAACTGGCCGCCGGTGGTCTGGTGGCCCTGTCGATCCAGCAGTGGCAACGGTTGTCGCCGCTCACAGCGTCGGTCGCCGGCTGGGGTGGTCTGGCGTTGATCCTGCTGACCTGCACTCAGTTCAACGCCCACACCCCCTACCCCGGCGCCGAGGCGCTGCTGCCCGTGCTGGGTACCGTGCTGATCGTCGGCGGCGGTGCCGTCACGGGCGGCCTGGGGCCCGGTCGCCTGCTGTGCCACGCGGCGATGCGCGCGATCGGCCGGATCTCCTACTCGTGGTACCTGTGGCACTGGCCGGTGCTGCTGCTGATGCCGGCGCTGCTCGGCGTGTCCGCGGGGCTGCCGGCCAAGTTGACCGCAACGGCCGTCTCCGCCGGGCTCGCCGTCATCACACTGCATCTGGTGGAGAATCCCGCCCGCTTCGCCGCGGCCCTGCGCCGGTCGGCGAAGGTCAGTCTGGCTGTGGCAGGCGCGGCCAGCGCTGCCGCCGCGTGCGCATGCATGCTGCTGCTCAACGCGATGCCGGCACCGGTAGGCCACGGGGTGGCCGCTCCACGAGCCAACATCGTTGCGGCATCCCCGATCAAAGACCCCGCTGTCAGTCCCCAGGAGGCGGCGGTTCGTCAGGCGTTCGAGCAGGCCCGGGTCGTGGTCGCGGCGGCGGCCGGCCTGCGAGCCGTTCCGTCGAACCTGGACCCGTCGCTGGTCCAAGCGCCCGCCGACAAGGCCGCGGTGTTCGTCAACGGCTGCGTGCGCTCGTGGCGCGACGTGGGGCAAAGCGAATGCGCGACGGGCGACGCCGCCTCGCCGACGACCGTCGCTTTGATCGGCGACTCACACGCCGCCATGTGGAACCCCGCGTTCGAGCAACTCGCCGAGCAGCGGCACTGGCGGCTGGAGACACTGGCCAAGGTGACCTGCCCGCTGCAGGACCTGCACATCGTGAGCCCGTATCTGGGCCGCGAGTACACCGAATGCGAACAGTGGCGCGCCGAGATCATGGGCCGGATGAACGCCGAACACCCACGCTTGATCGTGCTGGACATGAGCCGGCGCTACGGCGGCGACTTCGGCTTCACCTCCTATGACCCGGCGTGGATCGACAGCCTGGGACACACCGTGGCGCAGCTGCGCGCCACCGGCGCGACCGTCTTGGTGCTCGGACCCTCGCCCGACCCGCAGTCGTCCGCACCGACGTGCCTGTCCGCCCACCTCGACGACGCGAGCGCATGTGCGCCAACGAGATCCGCGGCGCTGGACGGCGATGGGATCGCCGCGGAGCAGGCGGCGGCGACCGGCAACGGCGGCCATTACGCCGATCTGACCGACGTGTTCTGCAGTCCGGACCGCTGCCCGATGATCGTCGGCAACACCTTGGTGTTCCGCGACGACAACCATGTGACAACCGAGTACGCGCAGGTGCTGGCGCCGGTGATGGGTGCGCTCGCCGACCGCGCCCTGGCGAACGGGTGAACGCAATGAACTTCTCATGGCTGACCGACGTCAGATTAGTGAAGGGTTTTGGAGGTTTTGGGTCATGTCTCCGTTGTTGCTGGTCTGCGTTGCACTAGCCGTGCTCCTAGCCGGAATCGGCTTCGTGCACGTGCAGGACCGCTTGGAGCGCTGGGACTACGAGCGGCACGCGGACGACTGAGGCGGGCACTCGCGTAAGTCCGCATTGCCGCCCCCGCGTTGCGTAAAGCGACGGGACAGAACGCCTTTGACACCAAGGTGCCCGTCACACCTGAGTCAGGTCGACAGCTGCGTGCGGATGAGCGGAGCGATCTTGTCCGCCATGTACTGATGCCCCGCGTCATTCGGGTGCACTCCGTCCGCACCGATCAGGTCGGGTCGGCCGACGAACCAGTGCTCGGCGATCGGGTCGATGAACGTCGCGCCCGCCGCCCCGGCCGCACCGGCGAGGATGTCGCGGACCAAAAACATCGACGGCGGAACCTCGGCGGTCGGCCAGGGTGGCCCGATCACCAGCAACCGGGCCGCCGGCGCGAGCCGGCGCGCCAGATCCAAAGCGGCGTGGGTCTTTCCGGTCAGCAACCCGGGATCGACACCCTGGTCATTACGGGATCCGAAGAACACCACCAGCGCGTCGTCGGGCTCGACCGCCCTGGGAGTCAGATCCTCGAAGACACTGCCGTGGTCGCCGGGCGTGGCATAACCGGCTTTGCCCTCCGCGGCAACACTGCCCGAGATCCGCGAACCGCGGGAACCGAGCACCTGAAAGGCGCGTGACGTCCACGATCTCGAGCCCAGACCACCCTCATCGGTTCCGGTGGTGTACGAATCCCCCACCACTGCCACGTGATTCAGCCGGAAGTCGAGCGTCAGCGTCTCGTAGGTGCGCACCTGCGCCGGGTACGCGATACCCACGCCCGCCAGAAAACTCAACCCAATGAGAAAGGTGGCCAGCCGAATCACTCTCACCTCCACTGTCAACGGCATCGTCGGGTGCCGCCGCGCCCTCATCAAGTATTCCCCGTGAGTCGCGACCGGCCGCTGAGGCGGCCATCACACCGCGCGGGCCGAAACCGCTTCCAGCGGATGATCGATCGGATGAAGCTTACTGGTCGACTCGCCGGGATCGCTTCTCGCGTTGACCGCTCTGACGTCGACCATTTTGCGCATCCAGCGGCGGGCGGGCTCTTCGACGCCGTGATACAGCAGCACAGAGGCGCCCAGGGCGATCGCGAGCAGGCCGATGATGTTCCACTTCCACGGATTGTCGAGCGTGGGCAGCTCGAATTGCTCCACCGCCCATCCCCAGGAGGTGTGCACCAGCTCATGCACCATGTACAGGCAGAACGAGATCTTGCCGCCGTACACCATGACCCGGGTCGACAACACCCGCGGCAGGCTTCCCAGCCCGATGGCCAGCGAAATCACCAGCGGAACGAACAACACGTCGACGACTCCACCGCTGTCGTTCTCCACCACTCCCGATATCGGATGCGCGCCAAACCAATACAGCACGCCCACCATCGCGGCCAGCAAAAGCAACGAGATGTATCCCGCGACGCGACGGCCACGGTCGGCCAGCCGCAGCCTGCGTACCGCCGCGCAGGCCAGCGCGCCGGCGGTGAACTGCGTGACGATTCGCGGCAGCCAGCTCCAGGGGGTGTAGAAGTGGCCGCTGGCGAGCAACATCACCACCGGCGGCAGCGATGCCGCGAACGCCAGGACCATCAGGCTGCGCGCCCTGGTCGCCTGCTTCATCCGCAGCAGGACCAGAACCAGGACGGCGAACAGCACATAGGCCAGCCATTCCGCGCTGATCGACCAGGCCGGCCCGTCCCAGCTCGAGTCATCGAAGAACGGCACAAACCACAACTGCACCAACAGGATTTGGCGCACGTAGCTGATCGCGGTGAGCGAATCGGCATCCGGCGACGGCACATGGCCGACGTGCAGGGTGAAAATCACCCACAGAGCGGCCAGGTGCAAGGTGACCAGGTACACCGGCCATACCCGAGCCAGCCGCAGCCACAGAAAATGCAGGGTGGCACGGGTCGACCAGGACCGGCCCATGCGGTCGAGATAGTTGTACGTCAGCACGAACCCGCTGAGAATGAAGAACAGATCCACACCCTGGGCGCCGCAGTTGAGCACCGGCGCGAGGGCGTCGCGAAAATCGGGAGACACATCACCGAGCATCGGCCGGAAGTGGAACAGCACCACCCAGAGCGCGGCGACGATGCGGAGCCCCGTCAGGGCCGTGATCTCGCCCCTGATTTCTACGCCCCGCACGCTGCTGTTTCCGTCCCAACTCTGCCGTTTCGTTCTCCCGCTACTTCGGCTGAGCGGGAAATCTCGCCATTTCACAAGCCCCCCGACTAGCAACCGGCAGCCTTGGCAGCCTAGCAGCGCAATGACCGCCATGCGGGGACGGTTGTGGTGTGGCACACCGTATTCGGGGGTATTCCCTCAGCTCGACTTTCCGCTTGGAGTTTGCTCAGCGTATAGAGCGGGTAGGGCCCAATCGCTTCTTAGCAAAGCGTTAGACGCGGCTTCCCGTCTCCTTATGCTTGCGGCCTAACGTTTCTATTACATTTTGGTGAGCGCCGAGGCGCCCCCAAGACAGCGCGAACGCCACGGAGAGTGAGGGGTCCTCATGACGATCGCAGGTCGCCAGGCTGGCTATGACAACTGCGTGTTTGACTGCGGCGGCGCACAGGTTCGGGCGCACTACCGCCACTTGGCGACCGTGGTGCACATTCGCGGCGAAATCGACGACCTAAATGTTGACCGCATCAGCGACCACATTGCGCGGTTCACGCTCGGAGAAAACCCGGTTGTGCTCGACGTGGCCGACGTGAGCGAATTTGCTGAGGCCGGAATCGCTTTGCTGTACGCTTTCGACGCCGATTGTCGCGCCGCCGGCGTGGACTGGACCCTGGTCGCCAGCTCCGCGGTGACCCGGGTGCTGGATGACGCCGGCCATGACACCAGTTTCCCGATCATGCGCTCGGTTCACGAGGCGCTGCAGGATCGGGCCGAGGCCATCGAGCTGCGCCGCCGGATGGCGTTGCCGCTCGTCAGGAAGACGTTCTAGCGCGCCGCAGCCGGGCAATCCCGATGACCGCCAGCACCCCGGCGGTGGT
>DASTKA010000755.1:0-7848 GCA_035716165.1 Mycobacterium sp.
CTTTGACGTCGCCGATGGACCACAGCATCGGTTCGCTGGCCTGCCCGTAGCAGGCTTCGAAGGCGTGGCCGACCATGGAGCCGTCGGTGGAGGTGCCGACGAGCAGGTCGCTGACGCCGGGCTCGTCGCCGTGGGCGTAGCCGCGGGCGGTGTGGAGCAGGACGCTGGCGGTGGTGGACCCGGTGTCGGGGTGGGCGGCGGTGTGAACGAGGTCGGTGAGCAGCCCCACCAGATCCTTCGTTGTTATGCGAATCATGTGACGGGTCCTTCGGCGTTTCGGGTGGCTTGCCTGATGCGCTGCCAGTGCGTGGCGGGCAGGGGTTCGTGGGTGATCTGGCCGACGCACCGGTCCCCCGGCTCGGCCGCGCAGACCGGGCACAGCTCGTCCAGCGCGAGGGCCTGGGCTTCGAGGTCGGCGGCGACGGCGGCGATGGCGCGGTTGTGTTCGCGGGTGTTCACGGCGGCCGTCCACGCGGGACGTCGACGGTGAGCACGACACGGTGGACGCGGCTCGCGCGGGTACCCGCGCGCACGGGTGGTGGGTCGAGTTCAGGACTCAGGTTGGGTGGCTCGCCGGTTCGTTGGTCGGGTACCGGTTGGTCGGTACGACCCGGAGCTTGCGGAGGGTCGTGTCGCAGGGGTCCAGGGGCAGCGTGCCCCTGGTTGTTCCTGTCTTGTTCCTGTTGGGTCAGACGTGTCTGACGGGTGTCATCAGGCGTGTCTGACGGGTTATGGGATAACCCCACCCCCAGGTAGTCAGATGCGTCTGACGGGTACCCGTCAGTCTGTGTCTGACGGGTTACATCGGGGGTGTCCCCTGTAACCCCATCGTCGTCCGACTCGTCCAGGTCGGAGAAAAGCGACAGAGTGCCGTCCTCGCCGGGCGCGGTCGACGGCATCGACGGGCGCCGCTCGGACGGCTTGCCCGCCACCTTCACCGTCACCAGCCACCCAGCCGACTCCGCCTCGGCCAGCAGTTCGAACACCCGCTGCCTCGAGTAGCCCGTGTCCTCGATGAGCCGCTTCGAGGAGGGCCGCGCGTTCGACCCGTCCGCGTTCATGTACGTCGCGATCAACAATGCGAAGCCTTTGACATGCATGGGAATGCCGGCTTTGCGGACGGCCCGCTCCCAACGGAAGCGGGCCTGCGGACCGGTGACGACCACCCCGGCCGCTGCCGTCACCGGTCACCCGCCGTCTTGCGCAGCTTGTCCCGTTCCTGCTCGGACATGCCGCCCCACACGCCGTGCTTGATCCGCGCGGCCAGCACCCAGCGCCGGCACTCGGGCAGGACCGGGCACTGCCAGCACACGCGTTGCGCGGCCAAGTTGCCGCGTTTGTCCGTGCGTTCCGGGAAGAACAGCTCCGGTTCCTCGTCTCGGCAGGCCGCGCGGTCACACCAGTCGGCGTCCGCCAGACCAGCGAGCATGGTGCGCAGGAGCCGCTGCGCACGGGCCTCCGAGCTTTTCTTGCTGTCGAACACCCGCGTGCTCTTGTACTCGGTCACGATCCCCCTTCCCGGTCAATAGATGTGGTGGCGCGCTACGGGGACGCGCGTTGGTCGCGCGCCCACCGGGCCGCGTGTGGGCAGGTCAGCTTGTGGTGCACGTGGAGGGCAACGCCGGCGGCGCGGGCACCGGCAGCCTGGGTGCGGCCGAGCACGGAGCAGCGGTCGCCCTGGCGGATCACGTTGCCGCGCTCGCCGTCCGGCTCGGCGTCCACGGGCATCCGTGCGCCCCGCTCGGTGGTGAGCCACAGAATCGAAGCGCCACAGTCCGGGCACGGCGTGGCGGCCGGAACCGCCACGCCGTCGCCGTCCGGCGTCGTCACTCGCCGTCGCCCTGCTCGACGTTGGCCAGGTAGTACTCCAGCGCCCGCGCTGGCTCGCCGTTCTGGGTGCAGCGCGCCAGGACGTCGATGACCTTGCTGGCCTCATCCCTTGTCAAGTCGTTCGCGGAAGTGATCGCGCGCCCGGCGATCGCGCCGAGAGTGGCGTGCCGCTCGGCCTCGGCAACCTTGCAGTCGGACAACAGGGCGTGCAGACGCGCCATCATCGTTCTGGTAGGCGCCGGTTTCGCCGACTCTGCCGGTGCGTCCCCGGCCGCCGGTTGTTCGTCGACCGGCTTGGCGTCCGCGGCCGCGGGCATCGAGTCCGTCGACTCCCGCTGCGGCCGTGTGGGCGCCGAATCGGACTGTTCGACGCCGTCTGAGCTGTCGGCGCCCGGCGTCGCGGCTCCGCCCTCGACCAGCTCGGGATGCTCACCATGCAGTAGGGCGTCCGGGTCGGGGGTGACGTCGACGCGCACCGTGCCGTCCGCCTCGATCGCGGACGCGAACTCGGTCGCCTTCGGCATCCACTTCGCCAGTTGGCGGATCGTGGTCTTCAGGGCCATGCCCTCGAACTGATCGACCCACGGCCCGACGATCTTCCCTTCCTTGTTGCGGGCCATCGCGTACCGGTCGCGGTAGGTCTCCATCTCGTCGTGGCTCATCACGAAGAACGCGTGACCACCCGACAGGAACTTCACCACCGCGTAGTAGGCGATCGGCGCGCCACGGTCCCCGCTCATCACCGGCTTGTGCACCAGCAGGTCGTCGATCCCGTACGCCACGTCGAACTCGTCGTTCTCCCGCACGGTGCGGGCCACCAGCGACTTGATCTGTCCGGAGCGGTGCGCCAGTTCGATCAGGCCCTGGTAGCCGATCACCAGCTGGGCCCGGTAGCCGCCGGTGCGCTGACGTCCCTTCTCGTCCGCCCATGCCAGCCGTGAGTCCCAGAACGGCAGCAGCCACGCGTGGCCGAGCACGCCGGGCCGCAAGCCGAGTTGCGCGCACGTCATCAGCGCGCCGAGCACTGACTGGGGCTCGCACTTGGCGAGGTTCTTGGTGGTGCGCAGGCACGTCAACGCGTCCCGGATGAGCTGGACCGCCTCGACGCCGCGCGGCATCGCCAGCTGAAAATGCTGCTGCATCTGCTGGATCTGCTGGCCGAGCGACGGCGCGCCGTTGTCCCGGTCGGCCTTCTCGACCGCAGTTCCCGCTACGGCGCTGGTGCCGTTGGTGTTCTCCCGCACGCGGCGCGCCAGGTCGTTTCCCATCGTGATGCCCCTTTCAGATCTTGAAGTCGAGTCGCCTGCTACGGCAGGCGCGGTACACGTCGGGGTGGTCCTCGGCGAGCGCGTCGACGTCCAACTGGACGGCCGTCATCGGCCGGGTGTACTGCTCGGCGAGGTCGGGATGCTCGGCGCGGAACTTCTTCTCCGAGAACTTCCCGTTGTTGGTCCACACGGCGACCAACTCGTTGCCGCACATGAGCTTTTCGCGGTCGCCGATCAGGTCGCGCACCCGGTTCTTCAGGGCCTCCGAGTCGGCCACGGCGGCCTTCTCGGCCGCCTGGGTCTTCTCGCGGACGCGCACAATGTCGTCGCGGTCGTCCGGGTCGATGTCCGCGATGGTGTCGGCTGCCGCGACCGGGTACCGGTCGCTCAGGTAGCGCACCGCGGCGTCCGAGCCGTCCCACTCGGGTGGTTCGCCCGCCACCACGTGGTCGAACCAGAACCGTCGGGACACGTCCACCAGGACGGCGATCAGCTCGTCGTCGCGCTCGATCAGCCGGTACTCGTTGTGCTGGCCACCGATCAGGACGGCCACATGCCAGGCGGTCAGGCCGGTGACGGCCATGCCCCACTGGGCTTGCAACTCGGCGTGGTCGGCGGTCTGGCCGTCCTTCCACTGGTGCGCCAGCCACTGCGAGCACGTCTTGCCCTCGTAGCCCGTGCCGTCCGAGCACAGGCCGTCCGGGTTGGCGACCATCCACGGCCACTCCCGCGACCGATAGGTGCCCACCAGGTCGACCGTGAGGCCGTGTACGCGGGCGAACCGGTCGCGGACGACCGGTTCCAACAGCGTGCCCATCTCGGCCGCCTCGGACGGCGCGTCCTCCACGAACGGCACCTGGCCGGTCTTGTCCAGCCACAGCTCGTACGGCGACTCGTAGCGGGTCAGGCCGACCAGCGTGGACACCTCCGAGCCGCCGAGCCCCGCGCGCCGGGTGGCCAGCCACGTGGCGCGGCCGGCGCCGGCCGGGAGCACCAGTTCGGCGACATCCGGATCGATGGTGGTGGTCATGACTTACCGCCCAGCAGGCCACGCTGCCATCCAATGTGGACGGCATGCGCCCGGTCCCGCGCGCCGAGCTTCCTGAACAGGCTGCGGCAATGGGTTTTCACGGTGTCCTCGGTGATACCCAGCGACCGACCGATCTCCGCATTGCTCATCCCCGACGACATGCCGCGCAGCACGTTCGCCTCCCGGTCGGTCAAGCCGGCCGCCTTCGCCGCCTCCTCGTCAAAGTCGCCCACCCCGACCAACATGAATCTCGGCGACTGGCATGGAGCGGTCTCGACCGGTTCCAGCACGAAGTTGGCCGCGATGAGCGCGTTGACGACCCTGTAGCGCAGAGCGTCTGGCACGGTGATCGAGTACGACGTCATCGGGCCGCCGCCACTCCGGACCGGATGGCGGCCATGGCCGCCTCGGTGGTGATGCCCAGGTCTGTGGGCGCCCCGTAGACGCCCTCGGCCTGGAGGAAGCAGTGGAGGAAGCCGATCGCGGCCTCGTCCAACCAGGCCGCTGCGGCGGTGAGCGTGACGGTGCCCATCAGTTGCCTCCCTTGAGAAGTGGCCACAGTGCGCCGGCCAGCCGCATGACCACGGTGGCCAACACGAACGCGGTGATCGCGAGCGCGGGGATGATCAGCCACATCACGCGACACCGCCTCGGGCGAACAGGGTGTCCAGCGACAGCCGCACGGCGTCCAGGACACCCGACACCACCCCGGCCGCGGCCTGGATCGGCGGCGCGACCGGTGCGACCGTCTCGGTGAGCATCGCGGCCGGCAGCGCCATCATCCGGTCGGTCATCTCCTGCTCGACCAACTCGGCGCGCATCGCCGCCAACTCGGCCGCGTACAGGTTGTCCGCGCCGAACTCGGGACGCTCCCGCTCGGCCCGCAACCGCGCGATCAGGTCCCGCACGGGCACCGTCGGGTGGCCGGTGTGCGGCCGCTTGCTGTGCCGTGGCGCGCTCACTGGAGGGTCACCTTGACCTTGCGAGCCACCTTCGGCGTCGCGGCCGGCGGTGCGGCCATGTCGGCCGGGACCTCGATCGCACCGGCCGTCAACTCCGACGCCACCCGCCACAGGTCGGGGACCGTCATGCCGGCGGCCAGCAGCCGCCCGCCCTCCGGCATCGGCAGGCCCAGCAGCTCCAGGGCGGCCACCCAGATCCAGACGACGCCCTCGACCTGCGTGGTCACGTGGGTGGCCAGGCGCGGCTTGTAGATGGGCACCAGGCCGGCGTGGATGCACGTCCACCCGGACAGGTCGGCGATCACGTGGTCCCCGGTCTTCGCGGCGTACACGCCCGGCTCGTACAGGTCCGGGTTGTCGGAGCAGAACTGGATCTCAGCGCGCAGCCGCTCGATGTTGATGCTCACCAGCCACGCCCCTCGGCCTTGCGGGCGCGGGCCCGGAAGATCGCGGCCTGCGTCGCGCAATGCTGGGAGGCATCCCGTGCGGCGTAGTAGATGGCCGGCGGGTTGGCGATCGCGGCCAACGTCATCATGCGGCTGTAGATCGCGGCCTGCGTGTCGTACGCCTCGGCGATGGCCAGCCACGTCGCGGGAGTCCGGGGGCTGTCGATCAGGGCGCGTCGCAGTTCGTCGACGGTCTTGATCGCCTCGGTGGCGTCCTCGACGGTCGCGATGGTGGCCGGGTCGGGGGGTGGTGCGGTGATCATGGTTGACACCTCAATCTGTTGCGGGGCGGTAGGATTCGCGGCGAGGCGCGCGGGGCGCCTCGCCGGGGTCGGTCGGTTGAGGCGCTGGGGCGGCGCCTCCCGGCCGGCCGACAATGCGGCTAGGCCGCGGTTCCGGGCTGTTCCACTCGGCCCAGTCGACGGCCGGTGCGGATGATCAATCCGATCCGGGCGCGCTGGTCGGCGTTGAGAGGCGGCGCGGCCGCCACGGCTTCGGCGATGCGCCGTTGGCACGCCTCGGACAGGACGGGACGAGCCGGCAGTCGCGCGGGCAGCGTGGCCACCGCGGTTGCAGGGTCGGTGTCCTGTCGTTCGGGTGTCATCGCGCGGCCGCCTTGGCGTCCGTCCCGACGTAGCGGACGTATACCTCGCAGCCGCGCGTCTGGACTTCGAACGCGCCGAGTTCGAGGAAAACCTGCCGGGGGCGCTCCGGGCCGCGGCTGGCGCCGTGGCGCAGGTGGGCGGCCAGGCCGGCGGCGCCACGGCGGTTCGACTTCACGGCGACGCGCGCCCACTGTCCGGGCTTGGAGCGGAGTTCGCTGTCGACCTTCCGCCAATCCGTGGTCGTCGCCGGCGGGGGGTTCTTCCAGGTCAGTTCGGCTGACATGTATCGACTGTATTCAACATGTTCGAACATGTCAATACATGATCCGTAACCGTCACCTGACTAGCCGTGTTCACAAGCGCAGACATGTTCGATACTGTTCAAACGTCAGGTCACCCGTCGGGGGGAGTACCCGCCATGGATCCGCTCCGCGCACAGCTCGCGGCCGACATGAACACGGCCCGCAAACGACGACGGATGGGTTGGGGCGACGTGGCCCAGGCCGCCGGCATGACGCCCACCCATCTGCTGCGCATCCGCAAGGGCAAGACCGGCATCACCGAAGACGCGGCCTACGGGATCGAGCAGGCCCTCGGCTGGCCCGAGGGCGAGGTCGAACGCCGACTCACGCCGCCACCAGAAGACGATCACGAACCGCTGACCGCCGAGCAGGAAAAACTGCTCGATGTCTATTACCGCGAATACTTGCCAAAATATGGACAAGACGAGGCGCTTGGGCGGCTACAGCGCGACGTGGACGAAATCAATGCCCGGATCGAGCGAAAAGAACGGCCTGCCGGCTGACCACTCCGCAACTGAAGTCGCCCATTCGAGTGAATGTTTCCGCCGGATGTAGCACCGCGGTTGCGCCAAACGAAACGCTTTCCGGAAAGGTTCATACCAAACGATGAAATCCGGGAGGCGCACCGTGGAAGACCTGCGGTCTCAGTGTTGGCTCGGCATCTCGATCGGACTGTCCATCACACTGGCCGTCTTCATGACCATCCAGGCGATAACCGACGCATTCCGGCCGAACATCATCACCAACGCCCTGCTGATCGCGACCGCCATGTCGTGGCAGACCTGTCGAGACAGGTTCAAGAAAGCCGCACACAACCGGGTCACAAACGACAGAAATCCCCTAGCGGTTGTTCGAGGCATCCGGTCAAAGGAATCATCTCAATAGGGACCACGGTCCCACGTTCGGTCCGCACGCCCACGCCGGTTCCTCCCCTTGCCCCCGGCGCGGCGCGGCGCGGCGGACCCTACCTCTTCCATGCGTGGTCAATACATGCCGGATCGAACGGATTGCGCTTCGCCCGCACCGGCAGGATCGTCACCGTCACCAGCGCGTCCACGATCCGCCGCCGATGCTCCAGCGACAAACCATCAGACCGGTCCGCCTGCGTGCCGTACCACACCACCGCCGGGTCGTCGGCGTCCACGACACCCACAAACGGGTTGCCGCGGCCCACCGGCTGCAACTCCCGGTCCAACTGCGCCAGGCGCTCCTTGAACGCCGCGTTGCGCCGCAACCACCGTGCCCGGTCGATCCGGTCCGCATCCAGGTCCTCGTCCAGCTCGCGCATCTTCTGGTCGATCGACACCCGCTCCACCCGCAACGCCTTCACATCCACCGCCGGCCGATCGTCGCGAACCAGGTCCAGCGCATCCGGCCGGGACAGCCTGGCCACCACCAGCTCCTC